>NZ_JBKFBI010000261.1:0-3049 GCF_053346095.1 Methylobacterium sp. A52T
GCGACTCTTCCGGACTGTTCTCATCCCTCACCCTGTCCCTCTCCCGCACGGGAGAGGGGACCCGCGCCTCGTTCGGCACGGGCTCGCCGATCGCCTGCGTCCCAACCCGATCGGGAACGGCTCTAGGGACGGCGGTCGGTCCGCGCGCCGGCGGCGCGCCCGGCGTCCGGGCGGCGCCCTGGCCGCGACCGCCCTCAATGCCCCCCGGCCGGCGCCCCGCCGCCGAGCTTGACGCTCTTCAGGCTCAGGGCCAGCGGCACCGCGCAGGCCGCGACGAGGCCGAGCACCCAGAACACGTCGATATAGGCCCAGTAGGCCACCTGCGTGCTGAGGACGCTCCCGATCCACGCCGTCGCCTGGTTCTGGGCCTCGATCCCGGCGTAGCCGTGCTCGGAGAAGTACTGCGTCGCCTGCCGCATGGTCTCCTGATAGGCCGGCGAGGCCGGATTGACGCTCTCCACCAAGCGGCTCTGATGGAACTGGCTCCGGTAGGCCAGGATGTTCTGCGCCAGGGAGACGCCCATCGAGCCGCCGACGTTGCGGGCGACGTTGATCAGCGCCGAGGCCTGGTCGGTCTGGTCCTTGCGGATGCCCTCGTACGAGGCCGAGGTGATCGACAGGAACACCATCGGCAGGCCGATGCCGATATAGACCCGCGACCACGCGAAGAACGCGAAGGTCGTGCTGCCGTCGATCCGCGTCAGGTCGTACATGCCCAGCGCCACGATGGTCATGCCGGTGGCGATCAGCCATTTCGGCTGGACGTAGGACGAGATCCGGCCGGTGAGGAACATCATCACCACCGTGACGATGCCGCCCGGGCCGAGGACGAGGCCCGACAGGGTGGCGGTGTAGCCGTAATATTCCTGCGTGATCTGCGGGATGAACTGCGTGGTGGCGATCAGGATCGCCCCGGTGAACATCATCACCAGGAAGCATGAGCCGAACTGGCGGTTGCCGATGAGGCGGAGGTCGACGGCCGGGTTCTCGCGGGTCAGCAGCCACGGGATCATGGCGATGAACGAGACGACCATCAGCACGCCGGACACGTTCATCAGCGTCGAGGTGCCGAACCAGTCCTTCCGCTGGCCCTCGTCGAGGATCACCTCCAGCGAGCCGAGGAACAGGGCGACCAGCACGAAGCCGACGATGTCGAAGCGGATGCCCTTGCGCACCAGGGCGCGGCGCTCCTTCTTGGCCGCGTCGCTGTCCTCGATCAGCCAGTACATCAGCCCGAGGGCGATCACGCCCACCGGCCCGTTGATCAGGAAGCACCAGTGCCAGGAGGCGTTATCGGAGAGCCAGCCGCCCAGCGTCGGGCCGATCACCGGCGCCACCACGATGGCGACCCCGTAGAGCGCGAAGGCCTGGCCGCGCTTCGCCGGCGGGAAGGAATCGGCGAGGATCGACTGCGCGAGCGGCGCCATGCCGCCGCCGCCGAGCCCCTGCATCACCCGGAACAGCAGCAGCGATTCCAGACTCCAGGCGAAGCCGCACAGGATCGACGAGACGGTGAACAGCGCCACCGACCACATGAAGAACGCCTTGCGGCCGTAGCGCTTGGCCAGGAAGCTCGACGCCGTCAGGGTGATCGCGTTGGCGACGAGGTAGCTCGTCACCACCCAGGCCGCCTCGTCCGGACCGACCGCGAGGCCGCCCGAGATGTAGCGCAGGGCCACGTTGGCGATGGTGGTGTCGAGCACCTCCATGAAGGTCGCCAGCGCGACCACGCCGGCGATCAGCCACGGATTGTGGCCGCCCGGCGCCTTCCCGGACGCGGCCTTGCCGCCCGCCGCCTTGCCCGCACCCGGCCTGCGCCCGGGCGCGGCCGCGCTCCCCCGGCCGGCCACGGCGCTCACCGCACCGTGACGGTCGGGACGATCGACATGCCCGGGCCGATCGACACGTCCGTCGGCCAAGACTTGACCACGATCTTGACCGGGATGCGCTGGGTCACCTTCACGTAGTTGCCGGTGGCGTTCTGCGCCGGCAGCAGGCTGAAGGCCGTGCCCGAGCCCGGCTGCACCGAGGCCACCGTGCCCTGGATCTTGCGGCCGGGATACGCGTCGATCTCGATGTCGACCGGCTGGCCCGGCCGCATGTCGGTGATCTGCGTTTCCTTGAAGTTCGCCGTCACCCAGATGTCGTCGGGCACGAACATCGCCAGGGTCTGGCCGGCCTGGGCGAGCTGGCCGACGCCGCCGGTGAGCCGCACGACGCGGCCGGCCTGCACGGCGCGGACCGTCGTGTAGCCGAGGTTCAGCTCGGCCTGCTCGACCTGCGCCCGGTCGCGGCCGAGCTGCGCCTGGGTCGAGGCCTTCTGGGCCTGGAGCGAGCCGACCTGCTTCTGCGCGGCGACCACGCTGGCGTTGGCGCTCTGCACGGCCGCCTGCCGCTGCTGCAGCGTCGAGGTCGCCGACTGCGACTGCTGGACCGAGCCGGAGCCGCGCTCGGCGAGGTCCTTGTAGCGGGCCGCGTCCTCCTGGGCGAATTTCAGCGCCGCCTCGGCGGTGGCGACCTGCGCCTTGGACACCTCGATGTTGGCGTACTGCGCCTGGATCTGCGCGTCGATGTTCTTGATGCCGGCCTCGTCGGCGGCGACCTGCGCCTTCGCCTGGTCGAGGGCGATGTCGTAGTCGCGCTGGAAGACCTGGAACAGGATCTGGCCGGCCTCGACGTGCTGGTTGTCGGTGACCGGCACGTCCACGAGGTAGCCGCCGACCTTCGGCTGGATCGAGATGCTGCGCGCGTCGACGAAGGCGTCGTCGGTGCTCTCGTAGGGGTGCATGTAGAGCAGCCAGTAGAAGAACACGCCGACGCAGAGCGCGACGACCGCGAGCCCGCCGAGCAGGAACGCGAGCGGGTGGCGGCGCAGGACGCTCGGGCGCCGCGCGTCGTCCCCGTCGTCGTCGGTGCCTTCGGCCTCCGCGTCGGCCTGCCCGTCCCGCGCCTCGGGCGCGTCGCGGTCGGCCTCCTCCGGGCGGGGCTCGCGCGCGGCCGGCGCGGCGCGGCCGAGATCGAGCACGTCGCGCTCGCGCGCGGCCGCGCG
>NZ_JBKFBI010000262.1:0-3013 GCF_053346095.1 Methylobacterium sp. A52T
GTCGGCGCGGCGACCGGCGTGGTCGGCGGCACCCTGGCGGGGGGCCCGGTCGGCGGCCTCGAGGGCGCGGGTGCCGGCGCGGCGCGCGGCGCCGCCGCGGGTGGCCAGATCGGCCGCGGCGACGTGATGGCGACCGGCGCCTCGACGATCGTCCCGCCGAACCCCGAGCAGCAGGCGATGCTGGCCCAGCTCTCGGCCGCCCCGGCCGGCGCGCGCTTCGACCGCCTGTACGCGTCGCAGCAGATCCAGGCCCATCAGATGACCATCGCGATGACCCAGGCCTACGCCCAGGGCGGCCCGAACCCGGCCCTGCGCAACTACGCCCAGCAGGCGCTGCCGACCCTGCAGATGCACCTGCAGCAGGCCGAGCGTCTCCCGGGCGCGATGTAAGCGTCACGGATTCGGCGGGCCCGCCCTCGGCCGGGCCGAACGAGAAGGCGGCGGGCGCGAGCCCGCCGCCTTTCTCATGTCGATGGCCCTTCGGGCCAGGATGATCGCGGGCTGACCGCAGCGGACGACCTTCGCGGACGCGCCGCGCCGGCGCGTCCCAGCATCATCGGATCCGGGACCGGCGGACCGATCCCGGATCTCAGCGCCCGCACCGTGCGCTCACTCGCACGCGATGGCGGCGACGGAACGGACCGACTGGCCGGTCGTGTCGATCGGCGGCTTGAACTCGCCGGACTGCGGATCGCGCACCAGCAGGGAGCCGCTGGCCACGCCGAAATGCGCGCCGTGGATCTCCAGGCGACCGTCGTCGACCCGCTCCTTCACGAACGGGAAGGTCAGCAGGTTCTCCATGCTCTGGACGACCACGGCGTGTTCCAGCTTGGTCAGGTAGTTCGGGGCGCCGGGATCGCCCGCCTTGTCCTCGGCCTGACCCACGAGCGAGACCCACTTGCCGATGAAGTCGCCGGGCGAGAGCGGCTTCGCCTTGTTGGCCCAGGCCTTGATGCCGCCGCAGGTGGCATGCCCGAGGACGACGATGTGCTTCACCTCCAGGGCCTGGACGGCGAATTCCAGGGCCGCCGAGGTGCCGTGATACTGGCCGTCCGGCTGATAGACCGGCACCAGGTTGGCGACGTTGCGGATCGTGAACAGCTCGCCCGGGCCGGCATTGAAGATCGCGCTGGGCGAGACCCGGCTGTCGCAGCAGCTGATGACCAGGATCTCCGGATTCTGCGTCGAGGCGAGCTGCGCGAAGCGCCGACGCTCGGTCGGGAAGCGGTCGAGGAGGAAGGACCGGTAGCCTTCGGTCAGGTAGACGGGGAACATAAAGTCGTCTCCAGTTAGACAAATCCGCGACAGCGGGAGTGAAATCAAAGTCCTCGCCAAGCAAGAACGCGCGGCTGGGCCGGAATAGTCCCGCCCACGAGATCCGACGCCAGATCCGCGAGGCCGGCCGGCTCGACGTGCTCGCCGCTGGCGCGCAACTCGTCGAGCGGCCACCAGCGCGTCCCGATCAGCGGGTTGTCCTCGGTCTCGGCGAGCCGGCTCGTGTCGACCCGGTCGTCGGGCAGGCGGACGAGGAAGTAGCGCTCCCGGGCGTCCCGTGGCTGACGGAACAGGTGGAACGGGCCGTCGCAGGCCGCGACCTGCGGGCCGATCGCGACGTCGCCCCGGCCGATCTCCTCCTCCAGCTCACGGCGGCAGGCGGTGACGTGGTCCTCGCCGGGCTCAAGGCCGCCCCCGGGCATGAACCAGAACCGGAGCGGCGCCCCGTCCGGCCCCCTCGCGTGGACCGACGTGTAGGCGATGAGCAGGATCCGGTCCCGCGGATCGAGGACGATCGCGCGGGCGATGTGTCGGACGGG
The DNA here is from genome assembly GCF_053346095.1 of Methylobacterium sp. A52T. NCBI lineage: Bacteria > Pseudomonadati > Pseudomonadota > Alphaproteobacteria > Hyphomicrobiales > Methylobacteriaceae > Methylobacterium > Methylobacterium sp. A52T. The sequence continues at coordinate 1,815 of NZ_JBKFBI010000262.1, forward strand.
CAGGGGGTTCGCGGCGCTCATGCAGCCAGAGCTAGAGCGCGCGCCGGGGACGGACACCGGCCGCGCGTCCGCCAGCGTGCAAAACAGCACGTTGCGGTTGCCGACGCGCCCGGCGAAGGTGCGGGGCGCCGGTTCAGGACGCCGGGCGGGGCGCCGGTGCCCAGATCACGACGGGGAGCCCGAAGGCGTCGCGCTCGGGCGGATCCGGCAGCGGCACGGCCCGTCCGAGGCTTATGTCGCGGGCCACCACGAGGGCGGCGAGCGCGTCGAGCTGGTCGTCCTCCGGAACGCCCTTCACCCGGGACCCGATCAGCGCGTCCGGCAGGCCCGCCGCCGCGAGGAGCGCCCGCCGGAGGTCCAGCCCCTCGCGGGCGCGCCTGCCCTTCTTGGGCAGACCGAGCGGCCGGCCACCGTTGAGGGCGTGGAAGGCCACCTCGGGGTGGACCTCGTGGACGCGCGCGCGCGTCTCCGGGCGCTCCCGCAGGAGCGTGTCGACCGCGCGGACGTAGCGGAAGATGTTGTAGCCCTGGATCGACGGCGCGAAGGGCGGGTCGCTCGCCGCCCGCGAGGCGGCCTTCGCGGCGGCGTAGTCGGGGGCGTAGACCGCGCTCCGCGGCGGCATCGGGAACACCGAGGCCCGCGCCGGCCCGAGCCGGGCGCGCGCGGCCCGGTCGGCGCCGCGGCCGCCCCCGGTGATCCGGTCGGGCAGCCCGATCGGCACGTCGATCCCGACGATGTCGGGCCGCTCCGGCGCGTCGAGGAGCGCGGCGACGTCCGGGAACAGGGCGCAGCGGTGCCGGTCGGGGTCGTCGAGGTCGAGGAGCGCGCCCGCCCAGGCGCCGCGGCAACCGTCCAGTCCCGCGATCCAGCGCGCCATGCCGTTCCTCCGTCTCATTCCGCGCGGCCGGCGTTCCTGCCGACGTTCTTGCCGGGCCGCGCGCGGAAAGCTATCCGCGTCGCCGAGGGCGCCGCCGGCCCGGGAGAAGCGTGATGAGCGAGACCCGTCCCCGTCGCAGCGTGCTGGCGATGCCGGGCTCCAACGCCCGGGCGCTGGAGAAGGCGCGGTCGCTCCCCGCCGACGTGATCCTGATCGACCTCGAGGACGGCACCGCCCCCGCCGCGAAGGCGGCGGCCCGCGCCCCGGGCGCCGCCGCGGGCGCCGCGGCGGGGGGGGGGCCGCGCGGCGGCGGGGGGGGCGG
>NZ_JBKFBI010000263.1:0-3006 GCF_053346095.1 Methylobacterium sp. A52T
CCCCCCCCGCTGCCCCCCGCCCGGCGGCGGCTCTGGCTGGCCGAGCGGCTCGGCGACCCGGCCGGGCGCGGCGCCTACGTCATGGTCGGACATATCCGGTTCGGAGGCCCGCTGGAGCCCGACCGGCTCGCCGCGGCCCTGCGCCGGGTCGTCGCCCGGCACGCTGTGCTGCGGACCGGCTATCCGACCGGCGAGGACGGCCTTCCGGAGCCCCGGATCGCCGAGGCGGTCGCCCTCGACGTGCCCGTCGACGACCTCACCGGCCTCGATCCGGGCGCCCGCGAGATCCGGGTCGCCGCGTGCGAGGCCGCGGAGGCCGCCGCGCCGTTCGACTTCGCCGTGCCGCCGCTCCTGCGCGCCCGGCTCCTGCGCCTGGCCGCCGACGATCACCGCCTCGTCGTGGCCCTCCACCACCTCGTCGGCGACGGCTGGTCGGTCGGCGTGCTGCTCTCCGAACTCGGGGCCGCCTATCGCGGCGCGGAGGTGCCGCCCCTCCCCGTCCAGTACGCGGACTTCGCGCGCTGGCACCGGGCGGCCGTCGCGCGCGCGGCGGCGGCCGAGACCGCGTTCTGGCGCGGGCACCTCGCGGCGGTGCCCGCCCTGCTGCCCCTGCCGACGGACCGGCCGCGGCCGGCGGTCCCGTCGCAGGCCGGCGGCTCCGTCCGGTTCGAACTGCCGGGGTCGCTGGTCGCCCGCCTGGCGGAGCTGGGCCGGGCGCGCGGCGCCTCGCCGTTCGTCGTGCTGCTCGCGGGCTTCCAGGCCCTGCTCCATCGGCTGAGCGGGGCCGAACGCTTCGTCGTCGGCACCGACGTCGCGGGGCGGCCGCACCCCGAGCTGGCCGGGCTGATCGGCTTCTTCGTCAACGTGCTGCCGATCCGGGCGCGCCTCGACGGCGCCCCGTCCTTCGCCGCGCTGATCGAGCGCGTCCGCGAGGATGTCCTCGCCGCCTTCGAGCACGCCACCCTGCCCTTCGACCGGATCGTCGACGCCCTCGACATCTCGCGCGCCCGCGCCCGGCCACCCCTCGTCCAGGCCCTGTTCGTGATGCAGAACGCGCCGCCCGGCGATTTCGGGGTCCCGGGGCTCGCGGCCGAGGCCCGGGCGGCCAGCGCGCACGGCTCGAAATTCGAGATGGCGCTCTTCCTCGACCCGCCCGCGCCGGGGGGCGGGATCGCGGCCGAGTGGGTCTTCGCCACGGCCCTGTTCACCCCCGAACGCGTCGCGCGCCTCGCGGAGGCCTACGCGACGCTGCTCGCCGCCGCAGCCGCCGCGCCCGCGGCCCCGCTCCCGACCCTGCTGCCCGGCCTGCCCGACCTTCTGCCCGCGCTCCCGCCCTCACGAGACCCGGAGGACCCCGTCATGTCGAACACCGCCCCAACGCTCCCGCGCGCCGGCCGGCTGGAAGCGAAGCTCGACAAGCTCAAGGGACTGGGCGCCGGCAAACCCGCCGCCGCCGCGGGCGAGCCGGCCCGCCTCTCGACCCTGGCGCCCGGGCGCGACTTCCCCCTCGTGATCGAGCCGCTGTCGGCCGACGTCGACGCGGTGGCCTGGGCGACCGCCCAGCGCGACTGGGTCGAGGGCAAGCTGCGCCGCCACGCCGGCCTGCTGCTGCGCGGCTTCGGCATCGCGACCCCGCAGGAATTCGAGGCCTTCGCCGAGGCGCTGCAGCCCGGCCTCTACGGCGGGTACGGCGACCTGCCCAAGAACGAGGGCGGGAAGAACACCTACCGCTCGACGCCCTACCCCGAGCGGGAGATGATCCTCTACCACAACGAGAGCAGCCACCTGCATGCCTGGCCGCGCAAGCAGTGGTTCTTCTGCCAGCAGCCGTCGCCGGTGGGCGGCGCGACGCCCATCGTCGACTGCCGCGCGCTGTACCGGCAGCTGCCGCAGGCGATCGCCGACCGCTTCGAGCGCCTGGGGCTGATCTACGTCCGCACCTTCACGGAGCGCTTCGACGTCGACTGGCGCCGGTTCTTCCACACCGAGGATCGCGCGGCCGTGGAGGCCCGCTGCCGGGCCGAGGGCGTCGACTTCGCCTGGCTCGACGCGGACACGCTCCAGACCCGCACGCGCTGCCCGGCCGTGATCACCCACCCGCTGACCGGCGAGAAGTCGTTCTTCAACCAGGTGCAGCTGCACCACCCGCGCTGCCTCGACCCCGAGGTGCGCGCCGACCTCCTCGGCCTCGTAGGGCCGGAGCGGATGCCGCGCGACGTGCTCTACGGCGACGGCACGCCGATCGAGGACGCGGTGATGGACGAGGTCGGCCGCCTCTACGAGGCGATCGCCGTGCGCTTCGACTGGCGCCCCGGCGACGTGGTGATGCTCGACAACATGCTCGCCGCCCATGCCCGCGACCCCTACGAGGGGCCTCGCCGGATCGTCGTCGCCATGGGCGACATGGTCGAGCGCGGCGCGGTCACGGGAGCGGCGGCATGACCGGCGCGGCGATGACCGGCGCGGCAATGACCGGCGCGGCAATGACCGGCGCGGCAATGACCGGCGCGGCGATGACCGGCGCGGCAATGACCGGCGCGGCGATGACCGGGGCGCCGGCCTCCCTCGCGGCGGCGCCGACCCGGGCGCTGACCCCCGAGCAGCGCGCCTGCCTCGACGAGACCGGCACCGCGCCGAACCTCGTCGCTGAGATCGACCTGCCCGGGCCGGTCGAGGCGGACCGCCTCCGCCGCGGCCTCGCCGCGGTCGCCGCCCGCCACGACGCCCTGCGCACCGCCTTCGTGCGCGAACCGGGCTTCCGCGGCCTGCGGCAGGCCGAGGCCGGCGCGCCCGCTATCCCGCTCGATACCGGCGCGCCGCAGGGAGACGTCGGGACCGTCGGCCTCGCGCCGGAGCGCGGCCAGACCCTCGCGGCCGTCCTCCTGCCGGGCGCGACGCCGCGGCTGCGCCTCGTCGCCAGCGCCCTCGCGGTCGATGCCGGCAGCCTCGACCGCGTCCTGTCGGAGGTCGCGGCCGCCTGCGCGGACGACGCGGCGCCCGGCGCCG
>NZ_JBKFBI010000264.1:0-2997 GCF_053346095.1 Methylobacterium sp. A52T
GCCGTGCAGCCCACCGCCCCGCGGGTGCGCGAGTTCCGGCCCGCCCCCGTGCCGGCCGTCGCCGCCAGGGGCGGCCTCGGGGCCGGGACCCTGAAGGTCGCGGGTCTCAACCCGGCCCACACCCCCGGCCTCGCCCCGGCCGCGCCGCCGGCGCACGGTCATGCCGCCGGGAAGCCCGGCCCGAAGGCCGGCCCGGCCCTCGCCGAGGCCCATGGCCGGGCGGCCCCGGCGCCCGGGACCGTGAAGCTCGCCAAGGCGTCGTCGGGCCCGTCCTCCGCGCCGCACGGCGCGTCCCCGGCCGCGATACCGACCGCGATGCCGGCCTCGGCCAAGCTCGCCATGGCGCGCCTCGCCGCGGTGCCGGCCAGGGCGTCGGCCACGAAGGCCGGTGCGCCGGCCGCGCCCGGCTCCGCGACCACCTCTGCCAAGACCGCCCCCAAGGCCCCCGCCGCCAAGGGTCCGGCCACCAAGACCGCCGGCAAGGCGGGACACGCCCGCCTCGCCGGGATCTACTGACGGCGGCGCCCGGGCCGACCCGCGGCCGCCCGACGGGTCCGGCGGCCCATGTGGCAGCCCATGTGGCGGCCGATGCGGCATTTCGCATTCGATCCGGCGCCGAAACCGTAATATGGTCACGCTTGTTATTGGGATACGGGCGGGACGCTTCCGGCCCGACGGCAGGCGCGGGACGGAACGGTGATGCGCAGACCCCTTCTCACCCTTCTCGCGGCCGCCTGCGCGCTGGGCGCCGGCCTCGCCGCCGCCGCCGCGCAGACTTTCCAGACCGCGGCCCCGCACGCGATCCTGATCGACGCCGATTCCGGCTCGGTCCTGTTCGAGAAGGCCGCCGACGAGCGGTTCTCGCCGGCCAGCATGGCCAAGCTGATGACCACCGACATCGTGTTCGAGGCGCTGAAATCCGGCCGCCTGTCGATGGACACGGAGTTCACCGTCACCGAGGACGCGTGGAAGCGCGGCGGGGCCGGGGGCGGCGGCTCGTCGATGTTCGCGCAGGTCAACAGCCGCATCAAGATGTCGGACCTGCTGCGCGGCCTGATCGTGCAGTCGGGCAACGACGCGGCCATCACCATCGCGGAGAACATGGCCGGCTCCGAGGAGGCCTTCGCCGGGCTGATGAACCAGCGCGCCAAGGAGATCGGGCTGACCAACTCGACCTTCCGCAACGCCACCGGCTACTCGGCGCCCGACCAGAAGGTCACGGCCCGGGACATGGCGAAGCTCGCGCTGCACATCATCGAGACCTACCCGGACTACTACAAGATCTTCGCCGAGAAGGAGTTCACCTGGAACAAGATCCGCCAGCAGAACCGCAACCCGCTGCTCGCCCTCGACATCGGCGCGGACGGGCTCAAGACCGGCTACCTGGAGGAGTCCGGCTACGCGCTCACAGGCTCGGCGGTGCAGAACGGCCAGCGGCTCGTGCTGGTGGTCTCGGGGCTCAAGACCGCCCGGGACCGCGCCTCCGAGTCGCGCAAGCTGATGGAGTGGGGCTTCCGCGCCTTCGAGCCCCGGCAGGTCTTCGCGCCGGGCGAGACCGTGGCCGAGGCCTCGGTGTTCGGCGGCCAGTCGGGCTCGGTGCCGCTGGTGGCGAAGAAGCCCGTGCGGGTGCTGCTGCCGCGGGGCTCCAGCGACCGGGTCAGCGCCCGGGCGATCTATACCGGGCCGCTCATCGCCCCGGTGGAGGAGGGCCAGCGGGTCGGGATCCTGCGCGTCCAGCGCGGCGACACCGTCGCCCTCGACCAGCCGCTCTTCGCCGGCGCCGCGGTGGAGCCCGGCACCCTGTCGCAGCGGGCGATGGACGCGGCGCTGGAATTCGGCACCGGGCTCGTCCGCAAGGCCTTCGACCGGGCCGGCAAGGGCGGGGACAAGAGCGGCGACAAGGGAGCCGACAAGGGTGCTGCCGGGGCGGCCAACCCGTCGTGACGGCGCGCGCGTGACCGGGCCGCTGTCCGGGGATCCCGCCGGGGCGGGCGGCACCTTCATCACCGTCGAGGGCGGGGAGGGGGCCGGCAAGTCGACCCAGATCGCCCGCCTCGCCGCGACCCTGCGCGCGCGCTCGGGGCGGCCCGTCTGCGTGACGCGCGAGCCCGGCGGCTCGCCGCGGGCGGAGGAGATCCGCACGGCGCTGCTCGACGGCGTCGCCAAGCCCTACGGCCCCTTCGCGGAGGCCCTGCTGTTCAGCGCCGCCCGGATCGACCACCTCGACCGGCTGATCCGCCCGGCGCTCCGCCGGGGCGAGACCGTGCTGTGCGACCGGTTCATCGACTCGACCCGGGCCTACCAGGGCGCCGCCGGGGGCCTCGATCCCGGGCTCGTGGACGCCCTGGAGCGGGTCGTCGTCGGCCCGACCCGGCCCGATCTCACCCTGATCCTCGACCTCGCCCCCGAGTCCGGCCTCGCCCGCGCGGCCGGGCGCGGCGCCCGGACGGGGCAGGGGGCCGACCGGTTCGAGGCCGAGGCCCTCGACTTCCACGTCCGGCTGCGGGAGGCGTTCCTGGCGATCGCCCGGGCGGAGCCGGGCCGCTGCGCGGTGATCGACGCGTCCCGCGACCCCGACGCGGTCGAGGCGGCGATCCGCGCCGCCGTCGCGTCCCGGCTGCCGGCGCTCCTGCCCGACCGGCCGGCGGGAGCGGACCGGAGCGGCGACGCCGCGTGATCGGCCGCGGGAACGGCCGCGGGAACGGGGCGATTCCCGGCCCGACGGGTCCCATCCCCGTCGGCGGCCGTGTAAGCAGCCGCGGGGGCGGAGCCGGCGGGCGCGCCGACCGGACCCTGCCGGCCCGCGCCGCGAGACCCACGCCGTGAAGCGCAATCCATGAAGCCGACACCATGAAGCGCACCCCATGAAGCCCGCCGACCGCGCCGCCGACGACGTCGAGCCCGGGGACCTCGCCGGGATCCCGCGCCCGCGCGAGACCCTCGGGCTCGTCGGCCACGCGGCCGCGGCCGACGCCTTCGCGGGCCCCCTCCCGCCGC
>NZ_JBKFBI010000265.1:0-2955 GCF_053346095.1 Methylobacterium sp. A52T
CGGGGGCATTTCCTCACCCCGCCGGGCACAGTGCCGCCCGGTCTCACGCCCGCGTCCGAGGCACGCCCCGCACCGGTCCGCCGCCCGGGGCGATGGCGGCTGAGAGCCACCGACGCGGGCGCCGCCCTGTCCCCGGACCCGCACGGTCAGCCACCGGGCGGGCCCCCGAAGGACGCCCCGGGATCGCTCCCGGGCCGCCGCGGACAGGAAGCACAAAATAGGAACATTGTCAAGGCAATTCGAGCGCGCGCCGCGGTCGACGCGCGCTTCTCCGTCATCGCGAGCGCAGCGAAGCGACCCAGGGCGGCGCGACGTCGGCAGGCGGAGTGCCACTGGACTGCTTCGCTCCGCTCGCAAGGACGTCGGTGCCGAAGAACCATCGGCCGCGCGCACTGTCACGTTGGCCGAGCCCTGACGGGGTTCCGTCGCGCCGCCGGACCGGTGCACCACGCACGGCCGCCATCGACGTCACATCGGCCCGGAATGCCGAGCGCCAGCGGACGCAGATCCGTTCGCTAAGTCATTCTCAGAGCTTGAGCGACGCAGGAGCGTGACATATGAGCGATTCGAATCGGTATTGCCGGATCTTTGCCGACGAAATGTCTATAGAGATCGGCCGGTTGGTCGTGGGCGGTTCTATATATTGCGAATTATAGAGACAAGAAGTCGATTATTGCTGGATCATTCGATCGAATATGGGGGTGATGTGATCTATCTGTCGTCGATGACTTGTCTTCAGGTCACGCTCCGGGGCATCCGGCTCCGCGCAACGGACGGGCCCTCCGAAGGCCGCGCGCCGGCGCCTCTCCGAGCGGCCTGATGCGCCGGGTCTTCTCGACGGCCGGGACACATCCCCGGACGCGCTTCAAGCTCTGGCAGGAGGTCGTCGCCGAACGGATCGGGCCGATCGAGCAGCGCCGGCGCGCCGACGGGCCGTTCGCGGGCGAGATCGAGATCGGCGCCGTCGGCCCGCTGACATTCAGCCGGATCACCCAGAGCGCCCTCACGACCACGATCACCGCCGATACGGTCCGGCGCCGGCCGGACGGGCTGATCCGCGTGAACTTCCGTCTCGCCGGCGCGTCCACCTTCCAGCAGCACGGCCGCGAGGCGGTGCAGGGGACGGGAGACCTCACCGTCATCGACCATCACCCGGGCGTGCTGGACGCGCGCACGGATGGCCAGACCCTGGTCATGGCCCTGCCGCGGGAGCGCCTCGAGGGCCTGCTCGGACCGGCACGGCTGTTCGCGGCCCTGACGATGCCCGCCGAATCGGCCACGACCCGCCTGGTGACGACCTTCTTCGGGGATCTGCTCCGGGTGAACCGGCAGCTCTCCCCCGAGGCGGCGGAGCGCATGGCGACCATCGGCGTGGATCTGATCGTGGCCGCGCTCGCGGATCGGATGGCCCGGGAGGTGCCGCATTCCCTGCACGGCAGCGTCGTGGTCCAGCGCGCCAAGGCCCATGTCGAGGCGAATCTCGGCGACCAGACCCTCGATCCGCCCCGGCTCGCCGCCGCGACGGGCGTGTCCCTGCGCCGGCTCCAGGAACTGTTCCACGAGCGCGGCCAGCACATCTCCGACTGGATCTGGGAGCGGCGCCTCGCGGCGGCGGCCAAGCGCCTCTCCGATCCGGTCAGCCTGCACCGCCCGATCGGCGTCGTGGCCTACGAGTGCGGCTTCGCGAGCCAGGCCCATTTCGCCCGGCGCTTCAAGGAGCGCCACGACCTGTCGCCCCGCGCCTACAGGGAAGCCGCGATCCTGCGCCTGTCCGGCAGCCGGCCGGATCCGTGAGACGCCGCGACTCCGGTGCCGGTCGCGCTCGGCCGGGACGCGGCGCCGTCCCGCTGCGCGGCGCGTCCGGAGCCCGGGCTCGCCGCACGGTCCCGGGCCGACGGGAGCGCCCGCCGGGCCTCAAGCCACCGCCGCGAGATCCCCGAACAGCGACAGCACGACCGGGCGCCGGTCGAGGTTGTAGATCGCCGCCTCCCGGGCGGCGCGGCCGAACCGGTCGGCAACCTCCACCAGGGCCGCGAGGCGGGCGGGGGGCTCGTCCCGGCGCCGGTCGATCTCGGACGAGACGAAGCGCAGCACCGCGTCCTGGGCGGCCTCGAACCGCGCCTCGGCGTCGCGGCCCGCCAGGGTCTCGGCGAGCTTGAGCACCCGGCCCCAGTCGGGCGTGCGCGCCCGCGCCAGCAGGGTCTCGATCTCGGCCACGAGGCCGGCGGTGACCGGATCGAGCATCGCGAGCGCGCGGGCGACCGAGCCCTCGCACTGGGTCAGCGCCCGGGCCAGGGCGGTCTCGTCGGGCTGCGCGAAGGGCTCGGGCAGGCCGCGCACCACCCGGGCGACGTCCTCGGCCGGGAGGGGGCGCAGCATCAGCGCCCGGCAGCGGGAGCGGATGGTCGGCAGCAGCCGGCCGGGCTGGTGGGACAGGATCAGGAACAGCGCGCGGGGCGGCGGCTCCTCCAGCACCTTGAGCAGGGCGTTGGCGGCGTTGGCGTTCAGGTCCTCGGCGCTGTCGAGGATGCAGACGCGCCAGCCCGAATCCGCGGCCGTCGAGGCGAACAGGTCGAGGGCGCGGCGCACCGCGTCGACCGAGATCTTGGTCGGCAGCGTCTTGGCGCCGGCGCTCCGGTGGCGGCGCAGGACCACGAGGTTCGGGTGCGACAGGCCCGCCACCTTGCCGAGGACGGCGTCGCCCGCCGGCACGTCGAGGCCCGCCGGGCCCCCGCCCGCCGGGTAGGCGAGCAGGCGCCGGGCGACCCGGTAGGCCAGGGTCGCCTTGCCGATGCCGGGGGCGCCGCCGATCAGCCACGCGTGGTGCAGGCGCCCCGCCGCGATGGCGGCCGCGAAGGCGTCGGCCGCGGCCGCGTGGCCGACGAGCCCGAGGGTCTCGCGCGGGCGCGGGATCCCGGCGAGGTCCCCGGGCTCGACGTCGTCGGCGGCGCGGTC
>NZ_JBKFBI010000266.1:0-2905 GCF_053346095.1 Methylobacterium sp. A52T
GCGGTGCTGCGCTGGCCGGTGACCCAGGCGGAGTGGCAGCCCGTCCTGGCGGCGCTGGCCGCGGGCGACGCCCTCGCCGCGGCCGTCTCCCCGGCCTCGCCGGCCGGCACGGACGAGGCGCTCCCGCGATTCCCGGCCGCGCGGGTGCTCGTCGCCGACGACAGCGCGGTCAACCGCGAGGTCGCCCTCGAGGCGCTGGCCCGCTGCGGCGTGACCGATGTTGTGACCGTCGAGGACGGGGCCGCGGCGGTGGCGGCCGCCGAGGCGCAACGCTTCGACCTCATCCTGATGGACGGCAGCATGCCGGTGCTGGACGGCTTCGCGGCCGCGCGGCGGATCCGGCAGGTCCAGGCGGCCACCGGCGGGCGCGTCCCGATCGTCGCCCTCACGGCGCACGTCCTCGGCGAGGCCGCCGATGCAGCGGCGGCGGCCGGCATGGACGGGACGCTCCTGAAGCCCTTCACGCTGCGGCAGCTCGCCGACCTGCTGCAGGCGCAGGTCCCGGCCCTCCGCGTCGCGCCGGCCGCCGCCGCGGCGCATACCGCGACGCCGGCCCCGGTCGCTCCGCTCGCCGCGCCGGCCGTAGCGAACGCCGCCGACGACCTCATCGACGCCGAGGTGATCGACGGGCTGCTCGGCCTCGGGGACGGCGCCTTCCTCGACCGCGTCCTCGACCTGTATCGGGCGCAGGGTCCGGTGGCGCTCGCCGGTCTGAGAGCCGCCCTCGCCGCCTCCGACCAGCCGGCCATCGCCCGGGCCGCACACAGCCTCAAGTCGATGAGCGCGAATGTCGGCGCGCGCGTCCTCGTGGCGCGGCTGCGCGTCTTCGAGGAAGACGCGCGGAACGCGGCCTGCGCCGAGCGGGCGGACGCGTGCGACGCCCTGGACAGCCTGCTCGCCGCGACGATCCGCGGCCTCGAGGAGCGGACGCGGTCCCGGGCGGCGGGCGCCGCCTAGGATCGTCGCGGGCGGCTCCGGCGGCCGTCGACCCGGCCCATTGTGGCGTTCAGGAAAAGTATTCCATCGGGAGACCGCCCGATTTCGCAGACCTGCCCTGCGATTGGGCATCTGGCATGCCAGCAGGGTCCGCCGTACGGTTGCGCTTCCTCCCAAGCACTCCCTCAGCCCGCCCGGTTCGCCGCGGCGGGCTTTTTCGTCGGCGCTGCCGGCGGGCCGCGGACCGTCCCGGCTCGGGATCAGGTGATGAGCATGCGGCGGGTGAACATCGCGGCCGCGAACAGCACGGCGGCGCCGGCGGTGATGATGCTCGTCATCAGGATGCGGCGCGGCTCGGTCGAGGACCCGGCCTTGATGGGCTCGACGATCGGCACCAGGGCCACGACCTGCTGCTGCGCCACGATGCGGGCCCGGTCGTAGGCCAGCTGCACGTCGCGGTGATACTTCTCGGCGTTCTCGCGCTCGTGCTCGAGATCCTCGAACCGCGTGAGCGCGTCGGAGAGGCGCCGCTTCTCGGTCGGCGCGGTGCCGGCCAGCTGCTGCTGAACCCGCGCGATGTTCGCGTCGAGATCGCCGATCTGCTGCTTCAGGTCGACGATGCTGCGCGATTGCGGGCCCAGGTCCCGCTGGAGCACCGCCAGCTGGACGGCGAGCTTGGTGCGCGACTCCCGCAGTTCCGACACCGACTTGATGGTGGCGGTGTTCGACTTGATCACGTCGAGCACGCCCTCGCGGTTGCGCAGCTCGTTCAGGGCGGCGTTGGCCTTGGCCTCCCGCTCCTCGGCGAGCTTCAGGACGCGCGTGCTCACGTCGAGGGCGTCCTTCCGGGACGGCAGGCTGAGGTCGTTCAGCATCCGCTCCGTATCCGCCATGACCGCCTTGGTGATGGCGAGCGACTCGTCGGGATCGAAGGCCTCGACGGTCAGCGACATGATGCCGGACGCCGATTCGACGTCGACGTCGACCCGGCGGCGCCAGTACCGCAGGAACTTCTCGACCGGCTTCTCCGGGTTGAAGCGGGAGAACATGTCGATGTCGTCCCGACCGAACCACGCGCGGATCGGGAGTTCCGCCGCGACCGCTTCGACCATGGGCCGGCTGTGGATGTACTCCTGCGCGATGAGCGTTTCCTGGGCGACGGTCGCCTTGATCACGCCGGCATTCGTGCCGACCGTGTCGGGCGTCGCCTTGTCGGCGGTGCCGATGGTCGGCCGGATCGCGAACCGCGCCTCGGTGACGTAGCGGTCGGAGGCGATCAGCCCGTAGTAGATCCCGGCCGCCAGGGTCGGCAGGACGAAGCAGACGACGAACAGGAGCGGCAGCCAGGGGTCGCTTTTGACGTGGCTCTGGTACGAGCGCACGCCCTTCTTGGTGTCGGGCAGGCCCGGGAGGCGCGCGAACTGCCGCAGCGACTGCGCGATCACCTTGTTCCGGTCGATGCCTTTCAGAGGCCGGCCCTGGGCTTTCTCGACCTGCATGTCCATCGTTGCTTCTCGAAGCTCGGGCTTGCGCGGGCATCGTCGACCCGCGCGGCTTTCACGCCGCTCGCACAGCCCATCACACGGACAGGCGGCGAAAGCATGTCAGCCGCGCCGTGCCCCCTCCCCCGTGCGGGAGAGCGTTGGCGAGGGGCAGGACGCTTCGAGGTGGCGCGCGCCGCAGAGCCGCTGGGTCCGGATGTGCCTCGTCCGGACGGACCTGATCCCCGACCGGGCTCTCCGCGAGACCAGACCTGTCCCGACGGATCTCGGGCCTGACCGAGATCCGCGCCGGACCGGTCGGGACCGGCGCTAGAGCCGTTCCCGATCGGGTTGGGACGCAGGCGATCGGCGAGCCCGTGCCGAACGAGGCGCGGGTCCCCTCTCCCGTGCGGGAGAGGGACAGGGTGAGGGCTGAGAACAGTCCGGAAGAGTCGCGACCTGTACGCGCATCGGCGGCCTGTTCAGTC
>NZ_JBKFBI010000267.1:0-2841 GCF_053346095.1 Methylobacterium sp. A52T
GTACGCCTCCGGTGAGAGCCGCCTTGTGAGACGGGGCCTCGTGCCCGACGTCTGACCTTAATGCTGGCGTTAAGGTCATCGGATCAGGGCGATGCGGGTCGAGGTTCTTGCCGGGGTCGAGCGCCGGCGACGCTGGAGTTTCGAGGAGAAGGCGCGGATCGTCGAGGCGTCCTACGCGGCCAACACGTCGGTGAGTGCGCTCGCGCGCCGCTACGGGATCGCGCTCGGATTGCTGTTCACGTGGCGCCGGCAAGCCCGCGAGGGCCGGCTCGGCGGGGCCGAGCAGGCTCCGGTGTTCGTGCCCGTGGTGGCAAAACCGGAGCCGGACCCTGGCCCCTGCGTGACAAACCTGCCGGCATCGGCCCCGGCAGACGAGCATCCGCGTCGCCGCCGCCGGGCTGGTGTGATCGAGATCGATCTCGGCTGTGGCCGGCGTCTCAAGGTCGATCGGGACGTCGACGCCGAGGCGCTGCGCCGGGTGCTGTCGGTCTTGGAGGGGCGATGATCCCCGTCCCCACCGGCGTGCGGGTCTGGCTCGCAACCGGCCACACCGACATGCGCAAGGGCTTTCCCGGCCTCGCGCTGCAGGTGCAGGAGGTGCTCCGGCGCGATCCGCTGAACGGGCATCTGTTCTGCTTCCGCGGCCGTCGCGGCGACCTGCTGAAGGTCATCTGGCACGACGGCCAGGGCGCGTGCCTGTTCACGAAGAGATTGGAACGGGGACGCTTCCTGTGGCCGAGCCCAGCCGACGGCGTGGTGACGATCTCATCGGCGCAGATGGGCTACCTGCTCTCGGGCATCGACTGGCGTCATCCCCAGGAGACCTGGCGGCCCAGCTCGGTCGGGTGAGATCGGCCCTTTCCAGGATCGGGCAGCCGTGATTCCCTCCCCCCGTGACCACGACGCCCGAGTCGCTCCCTTCCGACCTCGCCGCCGCGCACGCCATGATCCTGGCCGAGCGCGCTGCGCGGCTGAGCGCCGAGGCTGACCGATCGAGCGGTGCGGCGCTGATCGCGCACCTCAAGCTGCAGATCGAGAAGCTGCGGCGCGAGCTCTACGGCACGCGCTCGGAGCGCGCGGCACGGCTCATCGACCAGATGGAGCTCGAACTGGAAGAGCTGGAAGCGACCGCCACGGAACAGGCGGCCGCCACCGAGGCTGCCCTGGCGCGCACGTCGGGGACCAGCCTGCCGCTCCGCAGGCCGCCCGCGCGCAAACCGTTCCCGGCCCATCTCCCGCGCGAGCGGATCCTCATCCCGGCGCCGGAGTTCTGCCCCTGCTGCGGGTCGACCAAGCTGTCGAAGCTCGGCGAGGACATCACCGAGACGCTGGAGGTGATCCCGCGGAGCTGGAAGGTGATCCAGACCGTGCGCGAGCGCTTCTCGTGCCGGGCCTGCGAGACGATCACGCAGCCGCCCGCGCCCTTCCACGTCACGCCGCGCGGCTTTGTCGGGCCTCACCTCCTGGCGACGATCCTGTTCGAGAAGTTCGGCCAGCATCAGCCGCTGAACCGCCAGAGCGAGCGCTTCGCCCGGGAGGGGATCGCGCTGTCGGTCTCGACGCTGGCCGACCAGGTCGGCGCCTGCACGGCTGCGCTCGCGCCCCTGCACGCGCTGATTGCGGCGCATGTTCTGGCGGCCGGGCGGCTGCACGGCGACGACACCACGGTGCCGATCCTGGCCAAGGGCCGGACGGTCACCGGCCGGATCTGGACCTATGTCCGTGACGACCGCCCGTTCGGCGGCCCGGACCCGCCGGCGGCGCTGTTCCACGCCTCGCGCGACCGGGCCGGAGAGCATCCCGAGGCTCATCTGCGCGGTTACCGCGGGATCCTGCAGGCGGATGCATATAGCGGGTACAATCGCCTCTACGATCCCGCACGCCCGCAAGGCGCGATCCGCCCGGCGCTCTGCTGGGCTCATGCCCGCCGCGGGTTCTTTGTCCTTGCCGACGTGGCGGCCGGGGCGCGGCGAGGCCGGAAGGCGGCGGCGATCTCGCCGATCGCGCTGGAGGCGGTCCGTCGGATCGACGAGCTGTTTGCGATCGAGCGCGGGATCTGCGGCCGCTCGGCCGACGAACGTCTGCGGGTGCGTCGTACCGAGAGCGCTTCGCTCGTGGCCGACCTGGAGACGTGGCTGCGCGAACAACGATCACGCCTGTCGCGCTCCTCGGCCGTGGCCGAGCCGATCGACTATCTGCTGCGGCGTTGGCCTGCCTTCACGCACTTCCTCGAAGACGGAAGGGTCTGCCTGACCAACAACGCCGCCGAACGGGCTCTGAGAGGCTTTGCCCTGGGCAGAAAAGCCTGGCTGTTTGCCGGCTCGGAGCGGGGCGCTGATCGGGCAGCCGCGATGGCGACGCTGATCGTGACGGCCAAGCTCAACGCCATCGATCCGCAGGCTTGGCTCGCCGATGTTCTCACCCGCATCGCCGATCACCCCGCCCCTCGGCTGCACGAACTCCTGCCGTGGCATTGGCGGTCAGCGACCGCCCCGCTTGCCGAGGCTGCCTGAGCATTCTCGCCAGCCAGCCTCGACCCGGACGAAACGATCGGGCCGCGACGGAAGGGAGCCGATGCAGCGCAATAAGGTGAGCACCGTGTTCACGCTGGCCAGGGTCGCCGTCGACCTCGGACAGGATGAAGACGCCCTGTTCGACATCATCGTCGACATGGAACCCGAGGATGGCCTGATCTGGGTCCATGGCTCCGGCGACGAGGCGTACCCAGCGTTTACCAACGATGGGATCGACGAGCTGAAAGAGCGGATCGCGGCCCATACGGCGGAAAGTGATCTGCTCCCGCCGAAACCGTAGCTCCCGCGTCCTTCACCGGATGGATAC
>NZ_JBKFBI010000268.1:0-2832 GCF_053346095.1 Methylobacterium sp. A52T
ACCAGGGGGCCCCCCGCGAGGGTGCGGCGGGCCAGCGCCAGCCCGCGCTCGGGGTGCGAGCCGCGGTCCGGCACCGTGTCGGCGTCGAGGGCGAACAGGGTGGTGCCGAGGCTGTCGCGGTCCGTGGTCGGGGAGGCGGCGAGGTAGGCGTCGCCCGCGTAGACCACGAGGGCGACCGCCCGGGTGCCGGCGGCCTCCGCCACGGCGGCGGCCGCCTGCCGGACGCCCTGGAGGTTGCCGCCCTCGGTGACCGACCGCGACAGGTCGACGACGAGCACGGTCTCGTCGAGGTTGCGGTAGGTCCGCCCGTCCGCCCGCTCCACCGCGGGGCCGGTCAGCGCCAGGGCGATCAGCCCGGCCGCCAGCGCGGCGGCGAGGTTCGCCTGCCGCCGGCCGCCGAGCACCGCGCCGGCCCGGGCGAGATAGGCCATCAGCGCCGGGTCGACCGCCCGGGCCCAGTCGCCCAGCGGCGCCGAGCGCCACGCGGCGCGAAGGGCCAGCAGGACCACGACCGGGATCGCCAGGAACCACCAGGGGCGCAGGAGGGCGACGGCGTCGAGGGCGCTCATCGGGCGGACCCTCCGACCCGAATATTCGCCCCCGAGGCCGGCGTCGCGCCCCGGCACCGCGGGACGAGGGGGAGGGTCGGGGGCGCGGGGTATCGTACCATCACGCTCCCCTCCGGCTGGCCAGCAGCAGCGCGGCGCTGAGGAAAGCCAGGGCGGCCGGCCAGGGCCAGAGGTCCCGGCGGAGCGGCAGGGGCGGGGCGAGGGCGCGGCCGCCCTCCAGCCGGTCGATGGCGTCGGCGACCCGGACCAGATCCTCGGTGGTGCGCACCCGGAACGCCTCGCCGCCGCTCGCCCGCGCCATGTCGCGCAGGGTCTCGGTGTCGACCACGTCCTGCTCGCCGTCGGCGTCGGCCATGTCGCGGGGCCCCAGGGCGATCGTGTAGACCTTGATGCCGAGTTCCTTGGCGAGCTCGGCCACGTCCTTGGGGGCGGTCTGGCCGGCATTGTTGGCGCCGTCCGACAGCAGGATCACGGCCTTCGCGGCCTTCTCGCCCGGCCTCGCCCCGGCGGCGTCGCCCCCGGCGTCCCGCGGGTCCAGCCGGCGCAGGGCGAGCCCGAGGCCGTCGCCGATGCCGGTGGAGCGGCCGCTGATGCCGATCGTGGCATCGTCCAGCGCCCGGGCGACCGCCGCAGTGTCGAAGCTCGGCGCCGCCGCCACGTAGGCCTGGTCGGCGAAGATCACGAGGCCGATCCGGTCCCCGGCCCGGCGCCGGATGAAGTCGGTGCCGACGCGCTTGACCGCGGTGAGGCGGTTCACGGTCTCGCCGTCGAGGGCGAAGTCGCGCCGCTCCATCGAGCCCGACAGGTCCATGGCGATCATGATCTCGCGGCCCGAGGCCGGGAGCGCGGCCGCCGGCATGACGAGGCGCGGGCCCGACAGCGCCGCCACCAGGGCGATCCACAGCGTCCAGGTAAGCAGGGCCCGCCGGCGCCCGCGGGCCGCGCGGTCGGCGCTGGCGCGCGCGCCGGCCACCAGGGTCGCGGGCACGCGCAGGGCGCCGCTGCCCCCCTCCGGCTCCGCCGGGATCAGGCGCGCGGCCAGCAGCGGCAGGGGCAGCGCCAGCAGCGCCCAGGGCGCGGCGAGGTCGAAGGCCGACAGGAGCGCGCTGAGCCACGCGGGCAGGAATCCGCTCATGCCCGCAGCCGCCCGATCAGGCGGGCGAGCTCGGCGTCCAGGGCGTCGAGGTCGGGATCCTGCCGCCGGTACAGCCCGTCGGCGAGCACCCGGCCGGCGCCCCGGGTGAAGAAGTCGGTCCGGAACAGCCCGTCCAGCCGGGCCGCCCAGTCCGGGCCCGTCGCCCGGGTCCCGGTCCCTGCCTCGGCCTCGCCGGACCGGTCGAGAGACCTGTCGAGGGATCGGTCGAGTCTGCGCAGCAGCCGGGCCTGGGCGACGAGGCGCGCCTCCGGGTCGAGGCCGCGGCTCCGGGCGAGCTCGGCGAGCGCCGCCCGGCGCAGGGTGGCCCGCGCCCGGCCGCGCGCGTAGCGCACGAGCCCGACCAGCAGGGCGGCGAGGAAGCCCAGGGCAGCCGCCGCCACGACCTCGCCCTGCAATGCGCCGGCGGCGCCGCCGGGCAGGTGCAGGCCCCGGAGCTGGTCGAGGGACAGGGGCATCTCGGCGGGCGCGACGGGGTTCATCGGGTCGCGCCGCGGATCGGGTCGCCGGGTTCGGCCTCACAGCACCGCATCGAGGCGCTCCATGAGCGGCGCGTAGGCCTCCGGGCCGGTCTCGACGTCGAGGCGCACGCCCGCGATGCCCCGGCGGGCGTAGTCGGCGAGCCGGGCCTCGGCGGATTCCCCCGCCGCGCCGGCCCCGGTCGTCGGCACGGTCGGCGAAACGGTCGGCAGCGCGGTCCCGCGGCGGCCGTCCGCGAGGGCGAAGGGGTAGTAGCCCGGCGGCCGGGCGCGCTCGAAGGCGTCGCTCACCAGGATCAGCCGGATGGCGATCCGCTCGGCGAGCAGGGTCAGGAGCTCGTCGAAGCCCGGGCCGGGATCGTCCAGGGCGCTGGCGATGACGAGGTGGCCGCCGGCCGGCAGCAGGCTGCGGGCGAGGGCGAGCGTCGCCTCCAGCGGCGGCTCCGCGCGGGCCGGCGCGCCGGATCCGGCCCCCAAGGCGTCGGCGTGGGCCTGGGCGGGGGCGCCGGTGACCGCGATCATGGCGCGCTCCCCGCCCGCCGGCCGCAGCACGGTCGGCGTCCCGGCCGAGGCGACCGCGAGGCCGACCCGGCCGCCGTCGGCCGCGACCCGCCAGCCGAGCAGCGCCAGG
>NZ_JBKFBI010000269.1:0-2823 GCF_053346095.1 Methylobacterium sp. A52T
GGGGGAGGGAAGCCGGGCGGGCGACGGAGGCCGGAAGCCGGGCCCGGCCCCGGGTCCGCCGCGACCCGGGGCCGTCGCGGATGAAGGTCGGAGACCGTCAGGCCGGCGGCGGATCGGATCGCGGCGCGGCCGGAGCCGCGTCGGCCTTCCGGCGATCGCGCTCCTTGCGCAGTTCCCGCTCGGCCAGCAGCCAGAACTCGATCTCGAAGCCCTCGGGCCTGTGGTTGCGCTCCCAGAGCTCGTAGGCCCGCTCGCGGATCTGCTCGAACGTGATCGCGTCGGACGACCGCGCCGAGGGCTGCGGTGCCGCCTCGTCGGTCCCGGACGCGGGTCCCGGCGCGGAGCCGGTCTCGGACCCAGGCTCGGACCCGGGCGCCTGTATCCCCGCCATCGGATGATCCGGAGGCGGACGGAAATCGGGGGGCACTTCCATGACGCCGGTCTCAGGCGGCCGGCTTGTCGAGATAGGCGGCGACGCTGGTGATCCGGCTGCCGACCATGGTCACCGCCTTGCGCAGCCTCTCCTCGCTGACGCCGAAACGCTGCGCCCACTCCTCGCGGGTGGCGCGGTCGTAGATGTCGATATGCGTCTTGCCTCTCGATTCGGTCGACATGCGGTGCCCGCTCCGGTTCGCCGTGAGACGCGGCCGTGCCGCGCTTCCTGGAGGGACAACCGGACTCGGAGATTTCGGTTGCCGCCGGTCGCGCGGGACGCGCGGCCGGCCCGCGCGAGACGTCAGGGTGCGGTCGGCGCGGGGCCGGGAACCGCCGCCAGATCGGCCTCGGCCGCGTCCGGGCGGACCCGCCCCGCCACGAAGGCGGTCAGCAGCGGCACGAGCAGCGCCGTGACCACCACGCTCGGCGCCCCCAGCACGGGGGCGGGGGCGGCGGGCGCCCTGTTGGCCCGGATGGTGGCGGGGCGGGGCGCCGCCCCCGTGGAGGGCCGGATTGGCGGCGGCGATGATCGCCGGCACGGCGGCGGCGTTGCCGGCCGCCGAGGCGGCGGCGACGCCGGCCACGCCGTTGCCCCCGGTGAGCCGGTCGGCGACGAACAGGGCGGCCCCGGTGATCGCCACCACCGCCACGCCGAGGCCGATGCCGAGAAGGCCCGCCTGCCAGATCTTGGCCAGATCGAGCCCGAAGCCGAGGGCGAAGGCGAAGAACGGGATCATCACCGGCGCCGCCCCCGACAGGAAGGCGCGCATGTCGCGGTCGAGGTTGCCGAGGATCATCCCGATCAGCAGCGGCAGGATGCTGCCCACCAGGGTCGGCCACGGGAAGGCCGACAGGCCCGCCAGCCCGAGCGTCACCATGGTGAGGAACGGCCCGGATTCGAGGCTCATGATCGCGTAGGCGCCCGCATCCTTCGGGCGGCCGAACTGGCCCATCAGGGCGAGGTAGAGCCCGCCGTTGGTGTCGTTCATGGCGGCGACGATCGCCAGCGTCGACAGCCCCGCGAAGGCGCCCCCGGCCACCGGCGCCTCGCCGAGGATCTGGCCGAACACCACGCCCATGATCGCCGCGACGCCGACCTTGGCGGCCAGCAGGACGCCGCCCTTGCGGGCGATCGCCGGGGCGGCGCGGAAGTCGATGCCCGCGCCCATGCAGACGAAGAAGACCGCCAGGATCGGCAGGGCGCCGTTGAACAGCGCGCCGGTGAACGAGCCGAAGAAGGTCGCGGTGTCCGGGAAGAGCGTGTGGAGGATCGCGCCGAGGAACAGCGGCACCACCATCAGGCCGCCGGGCACGCGCTCCAGGGAGCGCTTGATGGGAATCTGCATGGGTCGCCCTTCCGGTGCCGCCCCGTCCCGAGCTCCGGCACCCGCTTGCCCCCCGGGCGGGCTGCTACAACCTTTCGACGAGTCCGCGCAACGCGAGGCCGACCGGTGCGCGTGGTGGCCACGGGGCAGGCCCAGCCCTGACCGGGCGCGGCCCGGCACGATCCGCGGCGGCGTCCCGGATGTCGTCAGCGACGCCCCCGTCCCTGTCCGGCTCCCCGATCCGGCGGCCTCGCCCGGGCGGCGGCCGATCCGCGGCGCGGGGCCGCCCGCTTGACCGTCGCGCCGGCCGGTCGGTATGCCGCGCGACAACCTGACAACGAGCACGCGAGCCGCGCTCGGCCGGGCGGCGCGGCCGGCGCGGCTCCCGCCATGATCCGCCCGACATGACCCGCCTGCGCCTCATCGCCGACGATCTCACCGGCACCCTCGACACGGCCGCGGGCTTCACCGGCCTGTGCGGGTCGATCCCGGTGGCGTGGCCGGAGATCCTGGCGGGGGACGGATCCGGCTGCCTGGCGATCGATTCCGGCACCCGGGAAGGCTCGGCCGCGGAGGCCGACCGGATCGTCGGCGCCCTCGCGCCCCGGCTGGACGGGGCCGACATCGCCTTCAAGAAGGTCGACAGCCTGCTGCGCGGCCCCTGGGCGGCCGAACTCGCGGCCGTGCTGCGCACCGGGGCCTGGAAGCGCTGCGTGGTGGCGCCGGCCTTCCCGTATCAGGGACGCCGCACCGAGGGCGGGCGGCAGCTCGCCCGGCGCGGCGCGGGCTTCGAGCCGGTCTCCGGCGACATCGCCGAGGGCCTGCGGGCGGTCGGGCTGCCGGCGCGCCGGGCCGACGTCTCCGACGGCCCCGTGGCGGGCGTCGCCGTCTACGACGCGGCGAGCGACGCCGACCTCGCCCGGGTCGCGGATCTCGGCGGCGACGGCCCGGTGCTCTGGTGCGGCAGCGGCGGCCTCGCGGCGGCCCTGGCGCGCGGTGTGGCGGCGCCGGGCGACGACCGGCTCGCCGGCCCCGTCCTCGGGCTGTTCGGCTCGGACCGGCC
>NZ_JBKFBI010000027.1:0-49681 GCF_053346095.1 Methylobacterium sp. A52T
AGCCCCCGCTGGGCGCGGAGGCCATGCCCGCCCTCGCCCCCCGCGGCGCCAAGGTCGCCGCCGCGGCCGACTGCTTTGCCTGCCACACGGCCCGGGGCGGCGCCCCCTGGGCGGGGGGACTGCCCCTGGAGACGCCCTTCGGCACGATCCACGCCACCAACATCTCGCCGAGCCCGCAGGGCATCGGCGGCTGGAGCCGCGCCGACTTCCACCGGGCCCTGCGCGACGGGATCGCGCCGGGCGGCCGCCACCTCTACCCGGCGATGCCCTACACGTCGTATCGCGGCCTCGCGCCGGAGGATGTCGACGCCCTCTACGCCTACCTGATGACCCGCGCGCCGGTCGCGGTGGAGAACCGGGCCAACACCCTCGCCTTCCCGTTCGACCAGCGCTGGACCCTGGCGGCCTGGAACCTCCTGAGCCTGCCGGCCACGGTCGCCGCGCTCGATCCGGGCCGCTCCCCCCTGTGGAACCGGGGCCGCTACGTCGCCGACGCCCTCGGCCATTGCGGCGAGTGCCACACGCCGCGCACCGTGATCCAGGCCATGCGCCCGGACGCCGTCTATCGCGGCGCCACGATCGAGGGCGTCGAGGCGCCCGACATCACGCCGACGGGCCTCGCGCGGATGGGCTTCACCCCGCACGGCCTGCGCGACTTCATGCGCACGGGCCTCTCGGCCCAGGGCGGCGCGACGCACCAGATGTTCGACGTCGTGCATTTCTCGACGCAGCACATGGACGAGGTCGACCTCACGGCGCTCTCCGCCTACCTGTTCGACCGCGACGCCCTGCCGGCCGAGCCCGGGACGCCGGTCGCCGCCACCCCCGCGGCGATCCCCGCGGCGGTCGCGGCCCGGGGACGGGCCAGCTACGCCGGCCTCTGCGCCGGCTGCCACGGCGGGGCGGGGGAGGGGATCCCCCACGTCTCCGTGCCGCTGCGGACGAACACCGCGATGCGGGTCGCGGGCGCGGGCGGCCTCCTGCGGGCGATCCTCGTCGGGCTCCCGGCGCAGCGCTTCCCGGGCAACGAGCGGATGGAGGCCATGCCGCCCTTCGCCGCCCTGATCGACGACGCGGCGCTCGCCGACCTCGCGACCTGGATGCGGGCCGAATGGGGCGGGCAGGGTCAGGCGGTCACGCCGGACGAGGTCGCGCGCCAGCGCGCGGGTTTGCGGGCCGACGCTTCGAACTGAAGGCGGCCGGGAGGAGGGGGCGGACATGACCATGGCTTGTCGGATCGCGGCCGCGCTGCTGCCGCTCGGGATGACGTGCGCGGCGGGGGCGCAGGACCTCGGGACGGCCTCCTCGGCGCCGGTGGCGCCCGAGGCCACGACGGTGGTGGAGGACGGCCCGTTCTTCCTCTTCGCCGACACCCAGATCAGCTACCGCTACCAGTTCCCCACCGTCTCGCCGGGCGTCCAGATCCAGCGCCCCGACGGCAGCTTCGTCTCCCGCGAGGCGCCCAAGCACATCCTGAACATCTCCCACGCCGATGCCTGGGCCTACGGGACGAACTTCTTCTCCCTCGACATCCTCAAGTCCGGGTCCCAGTTCCCGGCCGGCACCACCAACGCGCCGGGCTCCGTCGCCGCCCCGTTCTTCGCTGATTACGGCAACACCGAAGCCTACGGGCTGTATCGCGGCACGCTGAGCCTCAACGCGCTCACGGGCACGAAGGCCTTCACCGTTCCCGGCCTCGTCAAGGAGGTGTCCCTCGCCTTCGGGTTCGACGCCAACGCCCAGAACGACGCCTTCGGCTCGAAGAAGCGCGACATCGTCGGCGGCCTGAACTTCGCCTTCGACGTGCCGGCGGGCTTTCTCAACCTCTCCGTGCAAGCCTACAAGGAGTGGAACCGGAACGGGTTCAATCTCCAGCCGGACCGCGACCAGAGCTTCGACACGGTCCCGGAATTCGAGCTGGTCTACAACTTTCCCCTGACCTTCACGGGGCTGCCGCTCAGCCTCGTCGGCTTCAACAACATCGTGCTGCCGAAGGGGCGGGGCGTGCGCAATCCGGCCGCCTTCGCCTTCAACCCGCCCCGCGGGCTCGAATTCCTGTCGCGCACCAACCTCGTGCTCGATCTCGGCAAGCTCGTCTACGATCAGCCCAACCGGGTCGATGTCTTCGTCGGGTTCCAGTACTGGCACAACAAGTTCGGGAACGTCGAGACCGCGACCTTCAAGGGCACCGAGGAGAAGAGCTTCCTCGCCGGCGTCGCGTTCCACGTCTTCTGATGCCGTTTCGGTCGATCAGATCGGTGCCGCCGTCTCTGCGAGCGGAGCGAAGCGATCCGGCCGGCGCCACGTTCCCCGATGTCCCGCAGCCCTGGGTTGCTTCGCTGCGCGCGCAATGACGGAGCGGGCTGCACCGACCGAAACGTCGCGCCGCGGGGGATGATCGGGTCGGACGCCGAGTTCACATTGTCGGGACAGTCCGTTGACAGTTCCGAACCGCTCCTGACGATCCCCGCCCATGATTTCCCTGGAGAGCATCCGCATCTTCCTGCGCTCGGCGGAGACGGGGAGCTTCTCGGCCGCCGGCCGCTCGCTGCGGCTGTCACCGTCGGTGGTGAGCTACCGGATCCAGACCCTGGAGGAGCATCTCGGCTGCCTGCTGCTGACCCGGACGACGCGGCGCATGAGCCTCACGGAGGCCGGCCGGATCTTCTACGACCGCTGCCTCGACATCACCGCGGCGGTCGAGCAGGCGGAGAAGAGCGTCGAGACCGCGGGCGCGGTGCCCCGCGGGGTGCTGAAGGTGACGGCGCCGCTCGGCCTCGGCCGCCGGGTCGTCGCGCCGCTCGTGCCGCGCTTCCGCGCCCGCCACGGCGAGACCGATGTCCGCCTGCGCCTGTCGGAGCACCTCCTCGACCTTGTGCAGGAGGCGGTCGACGTCGCGATCCGCCTGTCGCAGATGCGCGATTCCACCTTCACCCTGCGCAAGGTCGCGGAGGTCGAGCGGGTCCTGTGCGCGGCGCCGGCCTACCTGGCCGAGCACCCCGCGCCCGCCGAGCCGGCGGACCTGCTGCAGCACGATTGCCTGCTGCTGCGCTATCCCGGCTCCGAGCAGTTCCGCTGGACCCTGGTCGACGGCCAGGAGACCGTGACCCTGCCGGTCTCGGGGCACATCGACGCCGACGACGGCGACACGCTCACCGCCTGGGCGCTCGCCGGCGAGGGCATCGTCCTGAAGCCGCTGTTCGAGGTCGCGGCGCACCTCGCCGAGGGCCGGCTCGTCCCGGTCCTGGAGCACACCCCGCCGACCAGCGTGACGCTCGGCCTGCTCTACCCGTCCCGCAAGATGCTGTCGGCCCGGACCAAGACCTTCGTCGACATGACGCACGAGGCCCTGCGCCAGCACGTGAGCGAGCAGCTCGCCCTGATCGGCGGCCGGGCGGTCTGAGGCGGGCGCCTCAGGCCGCGACGAGGGCGTCCAGGCGCAGGGCGGCGATCCGTCCGACCTGCCGCAGGGCCTCGGCCCGCTCGGTCTCCGGCGGGTTGCCGAGCCGCTGCTCCAGGCGGGCGAGGATTGCGTCGCGGTCGAGGCCCCGGACCGCGATGATGAACGGGAAGCCGAAGCGCTCGGCGTAGGCCCGGTTGAGGTCCTGCAGCCGCGTCACCGCGGGGGAGGGGCCGCCCAGCAATCCGCTTCCCGCCTGCTCGCGGCTGGAATGCGCGGTGAGCTCGCCGCGCTGGGCGGCCCGCCCGGCGAGTTCGGGATGCGCCCGCAGCAGGGCGAGCTGGCGGACCCGGTCGGCGCCGGCCACCGTCGCCTCCATCGCCGCGTGCAGGTCCGCGCGCGCCGCGAAGGGCCCGCGGTCGAAGGCCGCCTCGGGGACCCAGGGGGAATGCTCGTAGACCTCGGCGAGGAGGTCCACGAAGGCGTCGCGCGCGAGCGCGTTGAGCGCGGCGATGGTGATCACGGACCTGTCCTCTCCGGGGTCGGTCCCGCCGCCGGGGCGCCGGGAGGATGGTGGGCCGCCCAGTGCCGGGCGATGTCGATCCGCCGGGTCACCCAGACGTCGGGACGGGCCAGGACGTGGTCGAGGAACCGGGCGAGGGCCGGCAGGCGGGCGGGGCGCCCGACGAGGCGGCAATGCAGCCCGATCGACAGCATCTTCGGGGCGCTCGCCCCCTCCTCGTAGAGGCAGTCGAAGGCGTCGCGCAGGTGCGCGAAGAACTGCTCGCCCGACGGGAAGCCGCCGGGGATCGAGAAGCGCATGTCGTTGGTGTCGAGGGTGTAGGGCACCACGAGGTGGTCCCGGCCGGCGACGCGGACCCAGTAGGGCAGGTCGTCGGCGTAGCTGTCCGAATCGTAGAGGAAGCCGCCCTGCTCGACCACGAGCCGCCGGGTGTTCGGGCTGTCGCGGCCGGTGTACCAGCCGAGGAGCGTCTCGCCGGTCAGGCTCCGGATCGTCTCGACCGCGCGGGCGAGGTGCTCCCGCTCGATCGCCTCCGGGACGTCCTGGTAGGGCAGCCAGCGCCAGCCGTGGCCGGCGATCTCGTGGCCGTCGCGGAGAAAGGCCTCCACGGCGGCCGGATTGCGGGCGAGCGCCTGCGCGACGCCGAACACCGTGAGGGGCACGCCGCGCTCGCGGAACAGGCGCAGGATCCGCCAGACGCCCGCGCGCGCGCCGTACTCGTAGAGGCTCTCCATGCTCATGTGCCGCGCGGGGAAGGGCGTCGCCCCGGCAATCTCGGAGAGGAAGATCTCGGCGTGGGGGTCGCCGTCGAGGACGGAGCGCTCGCCGCCCTCCTCGTAGTTCAGCACGAACTGGACGGCGACGCGGGCGCCGCCGGGCCAGCGGGCGTCGGGCGGCGCCTCGCCGTAGCCGACGAAGTCGCGCGGGGGGCCGTCTGTATCCGGTGCGGTCACGGGCGGGATCCTGCGTTGGCGCGGAAACGGGGTCCGACGGTTATCGCGCGGCGAGCCAGCGGGCGAGCGCCGCGCGCTCCTCGGGCTGCATGTCGGTGATGTTGTTGGGCGGCATCGCGTGGGTCAGGACGGCCTGCAGGCGGATGGCCGGCGCGAAGCGCGCGACGTGCTCGGGGCTGTCGAGGAGCACGCCCTTGGGCGGGCTCGTCATGCCCGGCCACAGGGGCTCGGCGGCGTGGCACATGGCGCAGCGCGTCCCGACCACGGCCATCACGGCGTCGTCGACCGCGGGGCCCTCGAGCGCGCCCGTCCCGGCCGCCGCGAGGCTGATCGCCGGGGCCGAGGCCGGGGCCGCCTCGGCGGCGGCCGACAGGCCGAACCGCTCGCGGGCGCCCGGCGAGGAGGCGACGCTGATCGCGACCGCCACCGCCACGCAGGCCGTGGCGACGCCCCAGGTCCACCAGCGGTCGCCCCCGCCGGCGTTGCGCACGTTGAAGTAGTGGCGGACGACGCCGCCCGCGATCACCACGAGGCCGACGATGGTCCAGCTGTAGGGCGAGGACCACGCCATCGGGTAGTGGCCGGACAGCATGAAGAACAGCACCGGCAGCGTCAGGTAGTTGTTGTGGGACGAGCGGTTCTTCGCCTGCTTGCCCCAGGCGGGGTTCGGGACCCGGCCCGCGACCAGCTCGGCGATCGCCTTGCGCTGGTTGGGCATGATGACGAAGAAGACGTTGCCGGTCATCCAGGTCGCGATCACCGCGCCCGTGTGCAGCATCGCGGCCCGGCCGGAGAAGACCTGCTGGAAGCCGTACGCGAAGGCGACGACCGTGAGGAACACGGCGGCCGCGAGCAGCGGCGGCCGGTTGGCCAGGGGCGAGCGGTTGAGCCCGTCATAGATCAGCCAGCCGAGGGCGAGGGCGCCGAGGCCGATGGCCGCCCCGGTCATCGGCGTGATCACGCGGACCGCCGGATCGATCAGGTAGAGGTCGGCCTGACCGTAATAGACCCAGCACAGCAGCGAGAAGCCCGACAGCCAGGTCGAGTAGGATTGCCATTTGTGCCAGATCAGGTGCTCCGGCATCCGGTCGGGCGCGACGAGATACTTGCGCACTTGGTAGAAGCCGCCGCCGTGCACCTCCCAGGCCTCGCCGCCCTTGCCGGCCGGGATTGCCGGAATGGCGCGCAAGCTGGCGTCGAGATGCATGAAGTAGAACGACGCGCCGATCCAGGCGATCGCGGCGACGACGTGGGTCCATCGAATGAGGAACCCGCCCCATTCGTGCAGGATCGGATACATGGGACGGATCCTCCGCGATCTGTCGTGGGGCCGGGTTCGGCCTCGATGTCGGCTCGTGGTTCGGCCCGAGCCGCTGCCCCGGGTGTGCCCGGAACCGAGGCCGGCAGCGACCCGCCCCGGCGCCAAGGACCTTCAAAATCATTCGGGAAATGCCGGACGCTTTTCGGGTTGTCCGAGCCCCCCGCCCCGTGCTCGTCTCCACCGTCTCCTTCGGCCCGACAGACCTTCGCCCGCCTCGGGTCGCGGGCGCGGGCCTTTC
Organism: Methylobacterium sp. A52T; assembly: GCF_053346095.1. Classification (NCBI taxonomy): domain Bacteria; kingdom Pseudomonadati; phylum Pseudomonadota; class Alphaproteobacteria; order Hyphomicrobiales; family Methylobacteriaceae; genus Methylobacterium; species Methylobacterium sp. A52T. The sequence goes on from NZ_JBKFBI010000027.1 coordinate 6,436, forward strand.
CGTCCGGGAGGACGCCGATGGGCCATCTTTCGACACACGTCCTCGACACGGCCGCCGGCAAGCCGGCGGCCGGGGTCACCCTCGAGCTCCGGCGCCTGGCCGGGGACGGCAGCGGGGACGGCACCGGGGAGACCGTCGCGTCAGCAACGACCAACGGCGACGGGCGGACCGACGGCCCCCTGCTCGCGGGCGACGCCCTGACGCCCGGGACCTACGAGCTCGTCTTCGCCGTCGGCGCCTATTTCGCCGGGACGGGTGCCGGCGCCGAGCGGCCGTTCCTCGACCGCGTGCCGGTGCGCTTCTGCGTCTCGGACCCGGACGCCAAGTATCACGTCCCGCTGCTCATCACGCCGTGGAGCTACTCGACCTACCGCGGAAGCTGAGACCGCGACCCCGGGCGGGACGTCGCCGGAGCGCCGGAACTCAGCGTTCCGGCCGCCCCCCGGCGGCGCGACCGGTCGCCTCCCGGGGCGAATGGCCGAACAGCGCCTTGTAGGCCCGGCTGAACGCCGCCTCCGACTCGTATCCGACGCGCAGCCCGATCTCGCCGACGCGCGCGTCGCCCGCGGCGAGCATGTCCCGCGCGAGGTTCAGGCGCCACTCGTTCTGGTAGCGCAGGGGTGAGCGACCGACGAGCGCGTTGAACCGCTCGCAGAAGCTCGACCGCGACATGCCGGCGACGTCCGACAGGGCCTCCACGCCCCAGCGCTGCAGCGGCCTCTCGTGCATGACCTTGAGGGCGCGGGCGATGCGGGGATCGGCCAGGCCGGCCAGCCACCCCGACGTCCGGCCGAGATGTACCCAGGTCCGCAGCGTGCGTATGACCGCGAGGTCGATGATGCGCGAGATCATCAGGGCCGCGCCGGGTTCGGCGTCGGTCGTCTCGACCAGCAGGAAATGCACGAGGCCGTCGATCCATCCGGCGCCCTCCTCGCGCCGGATGCAGATGTGCCGCGGCAGGAGCGCGATCATGCTGCGGAGCGTGTAGGGATCGAACCAGAACCGGCAGGCGACGACGTCCGCGCCCTCGGCGGCGACCAGCCGCCCGGTTCCGAGGCCGTGGGGCAGGAACAGCAGGTCGCCGGCGCCGACCGAGAGGGACTCGCCATCGCCTTCGAGGCGGAGGGCGCCCTTGATCACCACGAGGACGTGGCCTGCGCCGGCATCCAGATCCAGGCGCTCGCCCGGCGCGACCGACCGGGACTCGACGCGGTCCCCGGTGAGGCGGATCTGCGCGAGCACGTGGGACAGCAGATCGCCGGACGCGGCGCTGCGCGGCCCGCCCTCCGGAAGATCGGTCAAGTTTTCCAGCGTTTCCGACATGGCTGGCGCCGGCTCCCGATCCTAAACGTGGGCCCATCGAAGCGCGTATTCGCTCGGCGCATCCGGATCTACGAAGCTATAAATCGGCATCTATCGTGTCCATCTGCCTTGTTCACGAATAGATCCGGTCCGTCGAGCCGCGCTCAGTACACGAAGGAGCCGACGATGAGAACCGACCCGCAGCGCGATCGCGGTCCTGCCTTGCCCTGGCTCAGCGCCTACTACTTCGTGCGTGCCGGCGTCGCCGCCGCCTGGGTGGCCGCCGCGCTCGGCTTCGGGAGAGGCATGCCGGCGGTCGCCGCGACGCTCCTGGTCGCCTATCCCGCCTGGGACGCGCTCGCCAACCTGGCCGACGCGCGGCGCAACGGCGGCCTCGCGGGCAGTCCCAGCCAGGCCCTCAACGCGGCGATCAGCGCGGCGACCGCGCTCGCGGTCGCGGTCGCCCTCGGACGGGGCCCGAACGCGGTGCTCGCGGTGTTCGGCGCCTGGGCCATCCTCTCGGGACTGCTCCAGCTTCTCACCGGCGCGCGCCGCTGGCGGGCCGGCGCCCAGTGGGCCATGGTCCTGAGCGGCGCGCAATCGGCGCTCGCCGGCGGCTTCTTCATCAGGCAGGCGGCCGGCGCCGCGGTCCCCGGGATCGTGGATGTCGCGCCCTACGCGGCGTTCGGCGCCTTCTACTTCCTCGTCTCCGCGGCCTGGCTGACGGTGACGCGCATGCGGGACGCGTCGCGGGCGCGCGCCGCCTAGAGCCGTATCCGACCCTGTTGCAACGGTCGGGAAGGACGGCGAGCCCGGTCTCGCCAGCCGCACCAGGCCCCCTCTCCCGTGCGGGAGAGGGGTGGGGTGAGGGACGCGAAGGATCAGGACTGAACAGGCCGCCGATGCGCGTACAGGCCGCGACTCGTCCGGACTGTTCTCAGCCCTCACCCTGTCCCTCTCCCGCACGGGAGAGGGGACCCGCGCCTCGTTCGGCACGGGCTCGCCGATCGCCTGCGCCCCAACCCGATCGGGAACGGCTCTACGCCCCGGCCCCTCCGGACATCCGCACCGTCGTCCCCTCCCGACCGCCGTCGGACAGCAGAGGCCATGTTCCATGGGCGCGCCAACGAGCGTGAAGCCGCGGAGGAACGCGGTCGAGGCCTACCTCCACGTCCTGCACGCGCTGATGCTGCGCGACATGCGCACCCGCTTCGGCGCGTCGATGTGGGGCTACGGGGTCGTCGTTCTCTGGCCGTGCGTGCACGTCTTCGTGCTGATCACGATCTACACGGTTCAGAAGCTGCCCGCGCCGCTCGGCGACGACAGAGCCCTGTTCTTCGCGACGGGCGCCGTGCCCGTGCTCGTCTTCCAGTACATCTCGCGCGAAGTCATGAAGTCCGTGATCGTCAACCGGCCGCTGACCTACTACCCGCAGGTCAGGCTGTTCGACCTGGTGTTCTCCCGCGTGCTCGTCGAGATCGTGACCGGCTTCCTGGCCCTGCTGGTCGTGAGCGGTGTCCTGGTCGCGCTCGGCACGAACCCGGTCCCGGCGGACCCGCTGACGGCGGTGGGCGGCTATCTCGCCGCGATCGCGCTCGGGATCGGGATCGGCACGATCAACGTCGCGATCATCGGCTTCTTCCCCGGATGGCTGATCGGCTACGCCCTGTTCAGCATCATCCTCTACGTGTCTAGCGGCGTCCTCTTCCTGCCGAGCTACTTGCCGGAACGGCTGTACTACTGGGCCAAGTTCAATCCGGCCCTGCAGGTCGCGGAATGGATGAGGTCGGCCTACTACCCGGCTGCCGGGCTGCAGGTCGACCATCTCTACGTCGTCGTGTTCGGCCTGACCGCGGCGTGTGTCGGCCTGGGCCTGGTCGTGCGCGGCGGCGGCCGGCTGCGAGGCTGATCAGCCCGATCGCGCGGCCGACGACGGCGAGGTCGCGCCGCCGCGGTGGGCGATCAGGTCGATCTCGACCAGGGCGTCGTAGGCGAGCCCCGTCGTGCCCACGCAGGTCCGGGCCGGCAGCCGGTCGGACGGGAAGTAGGATTTGTAGGTGGCGTTGAAGGCGGCGTAGTCGCGCTTGAACTCGGTCAGGAACGCGCGCGCGACGACGACGTTCTCGAGGCCCAGGCCGAGGCCGGCCAGGACCGTCGCGAGATTGGCCATCACGTTGCGGGTCTGCGCCTCGATCCCGTCGGGCAGGACGCCGGGCCTGTCCGGCGTGTCGGGCATCTGACCCGTGACGAAGACGAAGCCGTCGACCTCGACCGCGTGGCTGAAGGGGGCGACCGGCTGCGGCCCGCCGGAGACCATGTGGAACAGCATGGCCGACGAGGCTGACTGGGGTTGCGGCACCGCGATCTCCCTTTCGACGGGCGCGACCCGCCCGATCTCCGTGATCCAGGTCCGCGACCGTAGGGTCACGATCAGGCCGGGGATAGTGTCGGATGCGGCGGTCGGGTCCGGGCCGCGCCCTGCCCGGTGGAGAGGGTCAGAAGAAGCGCCGGATCTCCTCCGCGATCGCGTCGCCGTCCGTCTCCAGGGCGAAGTGCCCGGTGTCGAGGAAGGTGACGCGCGCCTCCGGGATGTCGCGCCGGAACGCCTCGGCGCCGGGCGGGATGAAGAACGCGTCGTTGCGCCCCCAGACGGCGAGGAGCTTCGGGCGGCGCGCGCGGAAGAAGGCCTGGATCAGCGGGTAACGCGCGAGATTGCGCTCGTAGTCGAGCTTGAGCGTGACCTGCCGGTCGGCATTGCCCGGCCGCGCCAGGATGGCCGCGTCGAGCGTGTAGGCCTCGGGCTCGATGCGGGACGGGTCGGGCACACCCTGGACGTAGGCGGCCCTGACGCCGTCGAGGGTCATGCGGGCGCGGATCGCCGCGACGGCGGCCGCGTTCGGCGCGGCCCAGTAGGCCCGCAGCGGCGCCCAGGCCGCGTCGCCGAGCCCGTCGAGATAGGCGTTGCCGTTCTGGGACACGATGCCGGCGACCCGGTCGGGATGGGCGAGCGCCAGGTCCCATCCGACCGGCGCCCCGTAATCGAACGTGTAGAGGATGTAGCGGTCGAGGCCGAGCGCGCCGACGAACGCCTCCGTCGTGCGCGACAGCGACGCGAAGTCGTAGACGTAGGCGCGATCCTCCGGGACGTGCGTGAACCCGAAGGAGGGCAGGTCCGGCGCGATCAGGCGGAAGCGATCGGCCAGCTTGGGCATGAGGTGCCGGAAGTAGAAGGACGAGTTGGCGAAGCCGTGCAGCAGCAGGATGACCGGGGCGTCGGGGCGACCGGCCTCCCGGTAGAAGACGTCCACGCCGTCGGCCCGGACCGTGCCGTGGCGGACCTCTCCGGCCCGCGTCGGGTGGACCTCCGCCCGCACGGTGCCCGACGCCGCCGCGCCCGTCGCCAGCACGCCGCCGGCGAGCACACGCCGCCGCGTCGCGCGGGCCGGTCCGAGCCCCGTCATCTCGTCTCCGTGCGTGTGTCGCATCATGGCGCGCCTCAGCCTGGCGGGACGGCATGCGTCGGGATCGTCACCGCCGGGTCGGACGGCGCGACCATGATGCGGGGACGCGGCGCGCTCCGGAACAGCCAGTCGTCGCAATTCACCATTCCCTGCCGCGAAACGATCGGCGGCCGTCGCGGCGATCGCGGGCTTCCCGAAGGCCCGGAGCGCCGCCCCGGCGCTAGAGGCCGAGGTCGCGGCCCGGATGCGCGTCGGCGAGCTTGGCCCGGCGGACGTAGCCCCGCATCGTCTTGAGATCCCGGTGGCGGGAATGCGCCATGATCTCCTCGTCGCGCGATCCGCGCCTGTACGCCTCGGTGATGAAGCCCGCGCGGAACCCGTGGGCGGAGATGCGCTCGCGGGGTCCGGCGACGAGGCCGGCTTCCGCCGCGCGCTTCTGAACGATGCGGCCCACCGAGTCCGGATGCAGCCCGTCGTCCATCACGGTGCCGTCCGCCCGGACGGCCCGGAAGACGTAGCCGTCGGCCGGAGCCGCCTGCAGCCAGCGCCGGAGCGCGGCGACCGGACAGGTCGCGGGGCTCCCGCCCGCCAGGACGGTCACGATCGTGCCCTCGCCGTCCTGATCACCTTTCGAATGCGGCAGGAAGACATCGACGGCGCCGTCCCGGAACGCGAGATCCTCGTGGCGGATCCGCGCGACCTCGGAGCGCCGGAACGCGCCGGCGAAGCTCAACAGGAACAGGGCGCGGTCCCGGAGCGCGGCCACCGTCCCGTCGCAGGCGGCGACGATCCGGAGCGTTTCGGGCACGCCGAGCGCGGCGGCCTGCGTCTTCGGCCTGCCGTAGCGCCGGAACATCCCGCGCAGCGCCGCCCGGACGGCCGGATGCGCCGGGATCCACTGCAATCCCTGGAGCTTGTGCGCCTGACCGATCGTGACGAGCCGACGCTCGATCGTCGCGCGCTTGTGGGTCTCGGCCATGGAGGTGAGGTAACTCGCCACCTGCTCGGGGCCCGCGGGCAGGGGCGCGAGATCGTGGCCGCTGCACCAGCGCGCGTAGTGCTGCCAGTCGGCGCGGTAGGCCCGACGGGAATTCTCCGAGAGCGCCTCGTCGGCGAAGGCGCGGGCGCGGGCGGCAAGCGTGGCGGGCAGCGTCATGGCTCTCTCCCTCGGTCGCGCCTGAGCGTGGCGCTACGTCTGATAAGAAAGGGTTATCAGACGCTGGCCGATGCGGCGCGGCCCGGGCCTCCCGCTACGTGGAGGAGGGTGGGCTGCATGCCTCGCGAACGGTCACGAGGGGACAGGACGTTCCCGCTCCGCGACGGGTCGGGAACGGCGCGCGATCGCGCGGATCTGCGGCCCGGCATCACCCGCTGCGGCGCGTCGGAGCGTCCAGCGGAACCGTGTGATCGGATCGGGGATGGCGCTCCTCGCCTCCACATCCGGGCAGACGGTCCGCCAACGGTCCGAGCCAGCCGCCCGGCCCGCCGGCAGTGCTTCTCCGGTTCGTCCGGATGGTCACCCTCCGGGCGCGTCGCCGCGCCCGGGTCGCGACGCTGGAACATCACCGCGGGAGGTGTCCGCGATTGAAATCGCGCGCTCGACGGAAGTTCATTCGGTGGTTGTGAAGCACGCCGCGGAACTTTAATCCCGGACGATTGCGCTTTTTATTGATCGCACTCTGGCGCCGAGCGCGCAACCTCAAATCACTATTGGATATCCTCAGCAATAAGATCGCGATCATTAACCTGCATTTAGTTCTGTATCGGCATCTTGGCTCAACGCTCTCCGCATTGAGCAGCGTGCGGAGCTCTCTGCGATCCTGAACACTGGAGGGGATGCCATGGGTCGGTTTCGCAATTTGCGATTGGGCACCAAGATCGCGATACCGGCCGCCCTACTGCTCGCGACCGCCGTCGGCATCGTCTTCTTCGCGCGGTCGGCGATCGATGAGCTCGAGAAGAACACCCAGCAGATCGTCGATGTGGCCGCCGTTCGCGCCGTCACAGCGCTGCAGATGGCGCTGGCCATGAGCAACGCGACGATCTCCGAGAAGAACATCATCATACAGACCGATGCGGCCACGATGGCAGCCGAGCGTCAGCACTTCCAGCGCGAGCGGACGCTCGCCTACGAGGCGATCGACCGCCTCATCGCCCTCGCGGACACCCCGGCTCGGCATTCGGCGAACGCAGCCATCAAGGTCGATATGGGCGCGTATTTCGCGGCGGCCGACCGCGCCATCGCCCTGGGCATGAAGAACGATGCCGAAGGGGCCCGGACGATCTCGGTCGACGAGGGCCGCCCCGCGCGGGCCAAAGTGCTGGAAGGCGTCCAGATGCGGACCGAGACGAACGCCAGGGAACTCAGAGCCTCCAGGGACCACGCCGTCGCCGTCGCCGAGCAGATCAAGCTGACGCTCACGGTCATCGCCGCGTCGGGCCTTCTCGTCGCGTTCGGGATTCTCGGCGGGATCGTGCTGTTCGGGATCAACCGGCCGCTGGCCAGCCTCGTCGGCGTGCTGCAGCGGATGGCCAGGGGCGAGGTCGACGCCGAGATCGAGGAGGCCGCCCGCGGCGACGAGATCGGTGCCGTCGGCAAGGCGGTCGAGGGAATCAAGGCCATGGTGGCCCAGAAGGCCGCCGAGCAGGCCGAGATCCGGCGCATCGCCGACGCGGCGGCGGCCGTCGAACGCAAGCGGACGATGGTCGAACTCGCCGACGGTTTCGAGCGCGCGGTCGGCGGGATCATCGGCATGGTCTCGTCCTCGGCCACCGAGCTCCAGGCCACGGCACAGACGATGACGGCGACGGCCACCGAGACGGCCAGCCAGTCGACCACCGTGGCGGCCGCGGCCGAGGAGGCCGCCAGCAACGTCAACACGGTCGCCGCCGCCGCCGAGGAACTCGGCTCCTCGGTTCAGGAGATCGGCCGGCAGGTCGACGGTTCGGCCGATATGGCGCGGGTGGCGGTCAACGAGGCCGACCAGACCGGCGCGCTTGTGCAGGAACTGAGCGCGTCGGTCGCGCGCATCGGCGACGTCGTCGGCATGATCTCGACCATCGCGGGCCAGACCAACCTGCTCGCCCTGAATGCCACCATCGAGGCGGCCCGCGCGGGTGCCGCCGGCCGCGGCTTCGCGGTCGTGGCGACGGAGGTGAAGGCTCTGGCCGAGCAGACCGCCAAGGCCACCGAGGAGATCACCGGGCAGATCGCCCGGGTTCAGGCCTCCACCGGTCAGGCCGTATCGGCCATCGGGTCGATCACCGTGCGGATCCAGGAGATCAGCCACGTGGCCACCTCGATCGCCGCGGCCGTGGAGCAGCAGGGCGCGGCGACGCAGGAGATCGTCCGGAACGTCAGCCAGGCCGCGATGGGCACCGGCGAAGTGACCAGCAACATCGCCGGCGTGGCCGGCGCGGCCGAGGAGACGGGCGCGGCGGCGAGCCAGGTTCTGGGAGCGGCTTCCGAGCTGTCGCGCCAATCCGAGCATCTCGCTGCCGAGGTGGGGCGCTTCATGGCCACCGTCCGAGCCGCCTGATCCGGGGGCGACCCACGAGCCCCGTCCAGCTCGTCGCCGGTCGGGGCCGTTTCAGAACCGAGTTCCGCTAAGGGGGCTCTCGTCCGCCCTGAACCTTCTTCCCGCATCCGGCGTTGAAGACTTCAATCCATGATTGAGGTCCCGATGAAATACCGTACTCTCTTGCGTAGTCTCTCGGCCGCTGCGCCGCTCGCGGCCGTCCTCGCCGGGACAGCCTACGCGCAGGCACCGGCCACCGCGCCGGGCGCGCCGCCGACCTCCTCGGGCGTCGTCACGCCTCAGTCGGGCTCGACCGGCGCGCCGGGCGCGGTGACGGGGTCGCCGACCGGGCAAGCCGCCGACACGCGTTCCAACAGCTCCTCAGCCGCGGGCAACGCCAACCAGCCGGAGCGCCCGTCGCCGCAGGGCGGCAGCGGTGGCAGCAGCAGATAGCCATCGACGATCCGCCGGAACGGGCCCGGTGGCGGCCCCGTTGCCGGCGGCCTCTCCCTGAATCGCTGCGCGCCGCGCGGCTCGTGGACCTGACTGCCGATCCCGGCACGATGGGTTCTGGAGACCACGCCCGGCGGCCGCGACACCGGTCATCGCCGTCGGGTCGCGCCACCGCCGCGCGTCAGGCCTCGTCCTCGGCCGAGCCGGGCCAGGCCGGACCGTGACGCTCCTCGAGTTCCGCTCGGCCGGCTTCGGTGATGCGGTACTCGACGGTCTTCGTGTCCGGATCCGTCCGACCCGTCGCGAGAACCAGTCCCAGGACCTCCATGCGCCGCATGTAGCCGCTGACCTGATAGAAGCGGGCGCCGGTCTGCGCGAGGGTGCGGAGCCGGTAGAGGCTGCCGGGCGGGAGCTTGTACATCGCCCGCCACCGTATCGATTGTCGGCCCGGACGTCAGTGGGGACAGGTCGGTTCGGTCGGCAGCCCCGCGCGTGCTGAACCGCGCACGATGCGCCGGGTCGTTCACGCGGGGCTGGACGGCGCGGCGGAGCGGGCCGCGAGTGCCGTCAGGACCGCCCGCCCGTAGGCGGTGGTCGCGAGGCTCGCGCGGAGCTCGCGGTAGAGGTCGTCCCTCCCGAGGCGACAGTCGAGATCGGGGCGCGCCGCGAACCCGTCGAGTTCCTCGAGGATGAGCGCGGCGAAGTCGGCGGGCTCCAGCAGGCCCTCGGCGGCATCGAGGACGCCGTACTCCTCGAGGAATCCGCCACTCAGGGTGATCAGGCCATCCCTGTACCGGATCAGCGCGAAGTAGACGCCGAACCGGATCATGGCCCGGTCGCGCCAGCCCGCCTCGGCGATGTAGGTCCTCATCATCGCCCCGGTGGAGTACGCCTCGTGCTCCCCGTCGCGCTGGGCGAGGTAGTCGCGGTAAACGTCATGGGCTGTCGGATCGAGGTGGAGCAGCGCCTGCATGGCCGGCGCCAGCGCACCCTGATCGTCCTCGGACCCCCAGATCTGGCGATACAGCTTCCTGGCCTCCACCACCCCGGGCTGGACCGTGAGATAAGTCGTGAGGAGTGCGCGCAGCGCCGGAACCACGGCAACGCGCTCGCGGGCGATGCGCGCGAAGAAGGCCGATTCCGTCATGGCCCGCCCGCCGACCTCGAAGGTCAACGCGAGCACGTCGCCCCGCAGGAGTCCCCCCAGATCCGCTCGGATCCGGCCGGTGAGCGAGTCCAGGGCTTCGGCGATGGCGGCGGCCGAGAACGCCGCGACGGTGACCACCGGCTGCGAGCGCGCCAGGAAGCGCCGGACCGCCGACGCGCTCGGGCCTGCCGACGGCCGGGATCGATAGCCGTCCTCCTCCGGGGTGATCGTCCGGGCGGGCGCCGCGTCGGCGCACCGAGCGCGCGGGATGTAGACGGAGTCGCTGAAGAAGCGGATCTCGACCCGCTCCGCATCCGCCACGTCGGCGAAGGCGGAGACGGCCTTCGCGCCGTCGTAGCGCGCGAAGGAGAAGACGGGCGAGCGCGTGCCGTCCAGGCCGATGCGCTGGAAGTCCGTGGTCCGATCCCAGAAATACCCCGACTTGATCCAGAACGCCCGCTCGTCGGGCTCCCAGGCCACCTCGGTGATCGCGCGCGGAGGCTCGGAGCCGGGCCGCGCGACGAGCGTCGCCGCGCGGGCGACGGGCCCGGTCGTCCAGAGTTCGACGGCCTGTCCGAGGCGGGGAGGGCCGGCGTCCCCCGTATCGGCCGCTGCCTCCGGTGGGCCCCCGCGCGCGGGATCGGAGTGCGGCGTGACGGCGTAGCGGCCGCTGGGGCTGAACCAGTAGGGCTTCACCGCGTCCGGCAGCGGGTCGTAGCGCAGCGTCGCGCCGGCCCGTTCGAGCCGACACAGCCCGTAGGCCGACCCGCCCGGCCCGCACCGGAAGCCGATGAAGGCCAGCCGCCCCCCGGGATCCTCGAACAGGTCGCCGTGAATGGTCAGGATGGCCGGCCCGTCCGGGCGCGGCGGATAGGCCTCCTCGGGCGACAGGGACCCGACCGGGCCATCGGCATGCCAGACGAGTCCGCGCCCGTGCTGCAGGATCTCGAGATCCGACGCCCGCAGGACGACGATGTCGTCGAGGTACTGCTCGTCTTTCGTCGGCCCATGGCTCCGATAGGCCGCGATCCGGTCGGCATCGCGGGTGACGAACAGCTTGTGATTGAAGGGTCCCTCGCCCGGCAGGCGGCGGCGCACGCGATCCCGGCCCGCCCGCCAGTCGATCAGGCAGAGTTCCCCGTCATCGGACAGGCAGACCAGTCCCGCAGCGCCGACCAGGGCGGCGGCCCGGATCGATTCCTGCGGAAAAGGCAGGATCATGCGCCACCGCCCGCCGTCTTCGACGGCCGCGACCGTGTTGTATCGCTGCTCCGTGCCGGTGATCGCCAAACGGGGCATGCACGCTCCTCGTCAGCGCCGGAAGGTTCGGTCGACGGGCCCGCCGCCCTCCGGAAACGCCCGATGGCCGCGGGGAGGGGAGGGCGCTGTGACCGGTATCTCCCCGTGCCTCGCACGGATCGAGGGGCGGGCGGTGAGCCGGTCCTGCACCGTTGTCGAGATCCTGCCGACGCGCCCCGGACGCCTTCTCAAAGATTTCATCCATCCCGCGCAGCGCGCCGGCAGCATCCGTGCCGGCGGCTCCGGGTCCGGCCGGTGTTGCGCCGGAAAAGCACCGAGCTTGTCCATGTCGAGCGCCCTCGTATGGTACCCCGCGCTGCAGCGAACGTCACGGCGCGGCGATGAGCTAGTCCTCTGGACAGGGCCACCGGCTCCGACGATGCCATCGGACAGGTTCGGGCACCGTGGCTCTGTTCTGCTGGCTGCGGTACGCATGGCAGAGGGAGCGCCACCGTGAGGCAACGCCGGCGCGCAGCCGTACCGCCGCGGGGCGCGTGTGACAGGAACGAGGACGGTTCGGCGCATTCCCGGACGCGATCGTGACGGCTCTGGCGCTCCGCGCGACCGACGGCGGCCCCCCGGATTGCCCGAGGCACACGTCTTCGAGCACGCGCCACCCGCCGGACACACGCACGGAACAGAACCTACCCATCATGCAGCATCTCCATGGACGAAGCGTGAGGATATCGAAGGCCATGCGCCGTGAGATCACTTTTCTTACCGTGGCAATTCTAGGGTCTTGTCTTGGAGGACCCGCAATGGCGCAGGAGATGCGCTGGCAGAAGCGGGAAGGGGACGGTCGCGTCCATCTTGCCTACGAGATTCCGGACAGCGGCGCGCAGAGCCTCGCGCTCACCTGCGACACGCGGGGCGGACAGCTGAGTGTCGACTACTACGACGACAGAGACCGCGCTCGGGACGGCACCCGGGCCGAGGTCGAGTTCGCCTCGGAGGGCGGCACGCTCTCACTGCCGATGCGGGCGAAACAGCTGGAACTCGACGACCAGATCGTGCTCCAGACCACGACAACGTTGACGCAAGACTGGGTGCGGATCCTGTCCGGCAAGACCCTTCGCGTGACGCTCTCCGGCGACACGCAGCGGATCCCTCTGGCCGGCGCCCGGACCGGTCTTGCCGCCCTGGTCGCGGGCTGCAGCCGTCCTTCGCGATGACTTCGCGATGACTTCGCGATGACTCCGAGCGTCAGATCGTAGTATAAGCGCCGATCATTCGGGTCACATCTCAGCATTCCATAATGTTTGTTATGCGAATATCGCTCAGCGGCTCGAAGCTTCTCATCGAAGACGGCATCGTCGACGTCCCGCCGGACGCCTGAGGACGCCGCGCGCCCTCCCCCAGACGATCGGGCTGCTCGGGCCGCGCGTGCCGAACCGTCACCGGAGCGGACGGTCGCCCGCGCCCCCGACGCGCGCGTCCCACCCCGACAGCGTCAGCTGGGCGACGGCCTCGAGCTCCTCCCGGGTCGCGCCGTCGCGGGCCTGGAGCGACATGCCGTTCTGCACCGTGAGCACGAAGCGGGTGAGCGCGGCGACGTCGACGGCGGCGCCGATCTCGCCCGCCGCGACCGCGCGCGCGAGCCGCTCCGCGACCCGTCGGCGTCCCTCGGCGCGGGCCGTGCGCAGCAAGGCGCCGAGCTCCGCCTGCCCCTCGCTGCCGGCCGCCGAGAGCGTCACCATGCAGCCGAGCGGCTCGATGCGGCCGCAGGCGCCGGTGAGCGCGGCGGCCGAATCCATCAGGAGCGCCTCGACGGCCCCGCGCGCCGATGCGGCAGCGTCGAAGTTGGCCCAGACCATCCCGCCGTACCGATCGCCGTAGTGGCGCAGCGCCTCGGCGTAGAGCGCCTCCTTCGAGCCGAACGCCGCGTAGAGGCTCGGCGACCCGATCCCCATGGCCGCGGTGAGATCCGCGATGGATGTCGCGGCGAAGCCGCGGCGCCAGAACAGCTGCATCGCCTGATCGAGCGCCGCCTCCCGGTCGAAGGCGCGGGGCCGGCCGCGGCCGCGCGCCGCCTGGTCCCCTGCCCGGTCCCTTGCCCGGTCCCCTGCCTGGATCGAAGCGGATTTTTGCATCGATCGTTATATAAACCGCTTGACCCGGGCCGGCAACGCATCTAGCCATTTCTGTGTCGTTCATTACAGAAAGAGGCGGACGTGAGTGAGCTGGCAGGCAAGCGCGCCCTGGTGACGGGCGCATCACGCGGCATCGGTGCGGCCATCGCCCTGGCGCTCGCGGACCGGGGCGCGGACGTCGCCATCACGTACGAGCGGTCCGCCGAGCGGGCGGCCGAGATCGTCCGCGCCATCGAGGCGAAGGGCCGCCGCGGGCGCGCCATCCAGGCCGACAGCGCCGACGCCGCGGCGGTGAAGCGCTCGGTCGACGAGGCGGCCGAGAGCCTCGGCGGGCTCGACATCCTCGTCAACAACGCCGGCATCGCCCGCGGCGGCCCGGTCGCGGAGATGAGTCTCGCCGACATCGACGCCATCCTGGATGTCAACGTCCGCTCCGTCGTGCTGGCGTCGCAGGCGGCCATCCCGCACCTGAAGGAGGGCGGCCGGATCATCTCCATCGGCTCCTGTCTCGGGGAGCGGGTCCCGTTCCCCGGGGTGACGGTCTACTCGATGTCGAAATCCGCCCTGCTCTCGTTCACGCGGGGTCTGGCGCGCGAACTCGGGCCGCGCGCCGTCACGGTGAACCTCGTGCAGCCGGGATCGACCGACACCGACATGAACCCGTCCGACGGGGCGCAGGCGGACATGCAGCGGGCGATGACCGCCCTCGGCCATTACGGGACGCCGGACGATATCGCGGCCGCGGTGGCCTTCCTGGCGAGCCCGGCCGCGCGCCAGATCACCGGCACCACCCTCACGGTCGATGGCGGCGCCAACGCGTGAACCTCCGCGGCGGACCGACGGACGCGGGCTCCGTCGCGTCGGTCCGCCGATGGCCGCCCCGCCCCCGGTCGGGGCTGCCGTCCTGCGGGGCCCTCCCGCGCGGCCCTCCAGGATTGAAGCCCCGGGTCGCGCACGGCTCCGGCTCAGCGGACGCGCTCCCACGTGATGGCGATCCGCGTGCCGTCCGGGCGTCGGAAGCTCTCGCTCAGCCGGTCCCCCTCGACGGTCAGGCGAAGCTGCTCGGTCGTGCGCACGTCGCCGACCCAGTTCGGGAAGGTCGAGCCCTCGACGCGGTTGCCGCTGAACACGCCGTCGGCGTCCACCGTGTAGGTGCCGAAGAACCCGATGCTGCCGGCCATGGCCGCCCGGTTCTCCTCCGCGGTCCCCTGACCGCGCGCGCTCGAGGCGAACCGGGGAATGTCGGCGTCCGTGAGCACCTCGACGAAGTGCATGTCGCGCGTGAACACCAAAAGCCCGCTCGGGCGCGCGCCGTAGGCCGGCGCGTTGCGCCCCTCCGGGTCGAGCCGCGCGGACACCATGCGCCACGTTCCCAGCACCTGGTTGGCGGGCTCGGCGCTGGCGGTCGACGCCGCGAGCGCCGTCACGAGCGCCGCCGCGAGCACGGCCAGGCCCCATCTCGATCGGATCATCCCTCCCCTCCCCTTCTGCCTGCGGCAGGCACCGCGACCGACATGCACGGCACGGCGCTCCACCCTAGCCGCCCCCGTGGACGAAGGCGCCATCGTCGTCGCGTCATCGTCTCCGCGGGGCGTGTCGGCGGCGATCCGCTCCCGGCCCGCGCGGCCGCGGCGCTCCCCCGGCACGCGGTCGGGCACCGACACGCGCGCAGGGGCCGGCGCCGTGGATCAGCGGATGCCGCCGCTGGCCGTGATGTTCTCGCCGGTGAGCCAGCGCGCGTCGTCGGAGGCGAGGAAGGCCACGACGGTGGCGATGTCGTCCGGCTCACCGGCCCGGCCGAGGGGCGTCTGCGCGACCATACCGGCCTCCATCTCCGAGCCGGAGATCCCGGCGGCGTGCGTGCCCTCGGTCACCACGTAGCCCGGGCTGACGACGTTCACGCGGATCTTGCGCGGCGCCAGCTCGTTGGCGAGCACCCCCGATATGGCGTTCACCGCCCCCTTGGTCCCCGCGTAGACCGCCGCCGCCGGCGTGTGCACGTGGGTGATCGCCGAGGAGACGTTCACGATGCTCCCGCCCTCGCCGAGATGCTTCGCGGCCGCCCGCGTCGCCAGCAGGACGCCGAGCACGTTGACGTCGAACTGGCGGCGGTAGTGTTCCTCGGTGACCTCCTCGATCGCCGCGAACTCGTAGACGCCGGAATTGTTGACCAGCACGTCGAGCCGCCCGAACGCGCGGATCGCGGCCTCGATCACATCCTGCGCCTCGGAAGCTCGGGACACGTCGCCCTGTGCGGCGACGGCCCGGCCGCCGGCGGACGTGATCGCGTCCACGACGGCGTCGGCCCCTGCCCTGCTGGACGCGTAGTTGACCACCACGGCGGCGCCTTCCCGCGCCAGCGCCTTGGCGATCCCCGCACCGATGCCCTTCGATGCCCCGGTCACGACGGCGACCTTGCCCGCAAGCTTCGACATGTGTCCTATCTCCGACATGGGCCGGCCGCGGGATGGCGGCCTGAGTCCCATAGTTCGGAACTTCGGAACTAACGGAGCGTCGTTCAAGACCCCATATGGACGAAAGATGAGACCGCTGTTTCACCCCGCCATCGAGGACGTGCGACCCGAGGCCATCCTGCACGCCCTCGCCGACCCGAGCCGCGCGGCCATCTTCGCCAGGATCATGCGGGCGGGATGCGTCGAGGCCTGCTCGGCCGTGTCGGCGCTCGGGGACCGCGTCATCCCGAAATCCTCGTTGTCCAACCACTTCAAGGTGCTGCGCGAGGCCGGGTTGATCCGCAGCGAGCGTCACGGCGTCGAGGTGCGCAACCATTCCCGCTGCGCCGAGGTGGAGGCGCGCTTTCCCGGCCTGCTGATGGGCATCATCAACGCCTACGCGGCGGAGGCCGGCCCCGCCGCAGAGGCCGCAGGACCGCGATAGGGGCCAGGCCCGGGTCGGGCGCCGCGGACGCCTCGAGCGCGCGCGGCCGCTCGCCCGAAGCGGCCCGGCGGTCGGTCAGGACCGATCCCGCCGAGACACGGCGGGGCGGCCGATCTCGGCGTCACGCGCGCCGGATCATCGCGGCCCGCTCCGCTCCGAGGCCAGCAGCGTCTCGAAATACGCGATGGTTCTCATGAGCCCGTCCCGCAACGGCACGGTCGGGCGCCAGTCGAGGCACTGCGCGGCCAGGGCGATGTCGGGCCGCCTCTGGCGCGGGTCGTCCACCGGCAGCGCGGCGTGCACGAGCTTCGAGCGCGAGCCCGACAAGTCGACGACGAGTTCGGCGAGCTGCCGGATGGTGAACTCGTCCGAGTTTCCCAGATTGACGGGGCCGGTGATCTCCGTGTCGGTGGCCATCATCGCCTGCAGCCCCAGGACCAGGTCGTCGACGTAGCAGAAGGAGCGGGTTTGATGCCCTTCGCCGAAGATCGTGATCGGCGCGCCGCGCAGGGCCTGGACCACGAAGTTGGAGACGACCCGCCCGTCGCTGGGATGCATGCGCGGGCCGTAGGTGTTGAAGATCCGCACCACCTTGATCGGGACGCGGTGCTGTCGGTGATAGTCGAAGAACAGGGTCTCGGCGCAGCGCTTGCCCTCGTCGTAGCAGGAGCGCGGGCCGAGCGGATTGACGTTCCCCCAGTAGCCCTCGGGCTGCGGGTGCACGAGCGGGTCCCCGTAAACCTCCGAGGTCGAGGCCTGGAGGATCGGCACGCGGAGCCGCTTCGCCAGCCCCAGCATGTTGATCGCCCCCATGACGCTGGTCTTGGTCGTCTGGACCGGATCGAACTGGTAGTGGATCGGGGATGCCGGGCAGGCGAGATTGTAGATCCGATCCACCTCGACGAAGAGCGGGTGCGTGACGTCGTGCCGTATGAGCTCGAAGCGCGGATTGTCGAACAGGTGGGCGATATTGCTCTTCCTGCCCGTGAAGAAATTGTCGACGCAGAGCACCTCGTGGCCCTGCTCCAGCAGGCGCTCGCTCAGGTGCGAGCCGATGAAGCCGCCGCCGCCGGTGATCAGGATCCGATCGCTCATCCGTGATGCTCCCGGCGCTCAGAGCCGGCCGCGTCGGCGGCGGCGCGAGTCCTGAAGAGGGTGAGCCGTCTCAGCCAGTGCGGGCGCGCGGCGCGCCGCTTCGGCAGGTTCTGCTCGACGAAACTGGCGAACTCTTCGAGGTCGAGATCGAAATCTTCGCGCTCCCGGCTGCCGGGAACATGCAGGGCGTTGGTCGAGGTGTCGAGGTCCGTCACCCGCTCGGCGGGGAAGTAGTGACAGGCCGACACGTTCTCGCGAAAGATCTCGGTGTCGTAGATGCGCAGATCGTCCTTCCCGCTGAGCACGGATCGGCTCGAGATGACGCATCCGGGCGCGTTGGCGACCCACTTATACTTGGCGAGCCCGGCCCCGAAATGGGTCACGAACAGGTCGGTGTGGAGCGCGGCCACGAGGCTCGCCCCCATCGAGCAGGGCACGAGCGGCAGCAACTCCACGTTGGAGACATCGGCGACCCGTGCGCGGAGCGCCCCGATCAGGTCGAGCTCCTTCCGGACGATGGACGGCACGGCCCCTTCCGCGGGCACGAGGCTCTCGCAGTAGCTCTCGACGTAGCCGCCCTCCGTGCCCGCGAGCGTGTTGTGCCCGTCGACGATGACGAGGAATCTCTCGCCGCGCCGCCGGCCGAGACGTCGGATCAGCGCCACGTACCCGTCGAGCTGCCGGACCCACTGGCGGTTCTCCAGGCGCAGCCCGATCAGGACGATCGTGGCCCGGCGCGCCGCGTCCGTCAGGCGGGCATCGAGAGCGGGTTCCGCGCTCCGCGCCAGGGCCGCGAGACGATCGGCCAATCGCTGGCTCACGCGGTAGGAACGGAAGGGCAGGAAGGTCGCCGCGCCGGCGACGGCAGCCTGCAGCAGGGGCAGCGGGCCTTCGATCCCGCGATACACGTGCCCGGCGAGCTCCGGGAAGACGGCGTCGACCGGAGAGATCGGCTCGTTGCAGCTCGCGAACAGGAACACCGCCGGCGCGCGACCGAGCGACAGCACGTCGTCGACCGCGGCCAGCTCGTTCCAGATGGCGTGACTGATGTGTGCGTGCTCGAAGACCACCCCGACGCGCGTCGACCGCGCCGCGCCGTCGATCAGCGCCGGCAGGAGGTACTGCCGCCACAACCGGACCTGCACCAGGGTCGCGGCGTCGAACCCGACGCTTCCCAGGTTCGGCCGGGCGTAGGCCGTGTTCGCGCGAACGTCCAGCAGGGCCGATGAGAGGCGCGAGTTCTTGCCGATCAGCGTGCACAGCGTCTCGTTCCGGTCCGCCGCGTAGCCGACAAAGCGGAAGCCCGGCATGGGCAGGTAGATCGAGAAGCGCAGATCGCCGCCGTCCGGATGGGCCGTCTCCTGGCCGCCGCGCGCGACGATCGCCTTCGTGACCAGTTCGGGCAGGTGGGGCGGAGCCCCCGCCGGTGCGGCGTTGAGCCGTGCCAGCGCCGCGTGCATCGCCTGCGCCCGCGGATCGGAACCGCCGCCCGTGACGACCCGGACAGCGTGCTCCGGGCTCGCGGCAGCCGCGCGCGCGAGGGCTTCGATCAGGAGGTGCAGATCCTCGATCATGGCCTGCGTGCTCGACGCGTCGCCGTCGTCGGTGTGGAGCGCCTCGGCCTGCCAGTCGAGCGGGCCGGCGCCGTCCCACGGCGCGGCGAGGAAGTCCGCGGCGCAGGACGCCAGCGGCGTGCCGTCCGGGCTCAGGAATCGGAACGCGCGCGCGTCGTTCGGACCCAGGAGCGCGACCACCGTGGCGCGCCCGCCGAGATCGATCAGACCCAGGACATCCCAGTCGGGCTCCGTCGGGGCAGGCGCGACGAGCCGACCATCGCGGCTCGCGACCGCCTCGCCCGATCGCTGCAGCCTGCGGGTGTGGCGGATGATCATGGGCGCCCGTCCTCGATAGCTCCGTCCGGGTTTGTCGAAGTTCGGGCGTTGCCACAAGGAGGCCCGTGGGCGCGCCCCCGGAACAGGCCGATCCGATCGGATGCACCCGACGCGCCCGCAGCGGACCCGCGTCCCGTCGAGGGCGAAGGCTGCTAGGCGGCCCGCGATCACCTGTCCCGCCGACATAGCAGAGCGGGGTGCCGCGGCGCTCTTCGATCGATGACAGCGCTGTTGGGGCGCCGGCAGCACCGGCACGTTGTTGCGGCGGCGCCGTGGAGTTCTTGCCGCGCGTCGCGCCGATCTTGCCCGACGCGATCTGCTGCAGAGAGTTGTATATCTGCGGGTCACACCGATACTAGAAGTTGCCAAATTTCCGGCACCGACGGTATGATACTGGTATCGAATATCGATTTTGGTATATCGCTACCAGAGATCGGGTTTGTGCGAACCGATTTGCGCCGAAGGAGGCCAGGCTGTTGCAGACTACGGCTGATCTTGCATTGCGCGCGGCCGGCTATGTCGGCGCCTGGACAGCGGACGTGTCGGCGGGACAATCCCTCCTCGACGAGGGGACGGCGGCGCTGCTCGCCGGGGATGCGACCCTGGCCGGGCGCCCGCTGCCCATCGAGATCGCCCTTCGATGCACTCATCCGGACGATCGCGACTGGGTCTTCGCGCGCATCGCCCGGGTGCGCCAGACCGGCGGGCCCGTCTCGGCCGAGTACCGCGTCCTCACGGACGGCGGCGAGGTTCGATGGGTTCTCGACCGTGGCAGCCTCACGCCCGATCCGGCGGGACGGATGCGCGGTCGCGGCATCATCATCGACACCACGGACAGCCACCGCGTCCCCTTCCTGCCGAGCGCGGCGGGCGATCTGCCGGCGGACGACCCGATGGTCCTCGCGATCGATCACCTCCTGAAGGCGCGCGCGGCGATCGTCGCGATGGGCCACCAGCGGCTGCAACAGGTGTCGGATCTGGCGCTGTTCGAGGTCGGGCGAGCGCTGGCGCGGCGCGCCCGGGCGTAGCCGGACGGGTCTGCCGGCGGGATGCCGGCGCGGATCTCCCCGGATTGCCACGAACACGGGTCCGTATTCGAGCGTGTGTGCCGGAGCACGGCCGGAGATCTCGGCCCGTGAGAGCTTACCGACAGGCCGAGAGATCAGTATTCCCGGTGGAGGCTCCGATGGCTGATGCTGCGATCCGCGAGACGATACACCTCGACGAAGGCGACGTGATCGTCCTGCTCCCCGGCAACCTGTCCCCGGCCAGCATCGGCCTGCTCCAGGCCAAGCTCGACGGCTTGGCCGCGGACCTGAACGCGCGGTGCCTGGAGGAAAGCCGCGCCTCCCTCTCGGGATTGGCCGGGCTGGCCGCCTTCCTCGCCAGCTGAGGCGGCCCTGACAGCGCAACTCGGGCCGTTCTCGACCGTGCTGCGACGGCGGGAGGACAGGTGTCGCCGGTCGAGGCAGCCGCGACATGCCCCCTCGCCCGACCCGGTCGGCAGCGGCCCTAGTGCAGGTGCAGGGCCTTGAGCGCCTCGCGCACCAGTTTCTCCCCGCAGGTCTTGGCGATGAAATGGGCCTCCGCGGGCAGCGCGGTCGCCTCGCGCGGATCGCAGCCCGAGCAGACGATGATCCGGGTCTCCGGCCAGCGTGCCCGGACGGCGTGCGCGAGCGCGCGGCCGTCCATCGTGCCGGGCATGTTGATGTCGGTGTAGAGCAGGACGGCCCCGTCACAGGCCTCCAGATGCCGGAGCGCGCCCTGGGCGTGTTCCGCCTCCAGCACCTCGAACCCCAGCGCCGTCAGCATGTCGGCCGCGACGAGGCGGCTGAACTCTTCGTCCTCGGCGAGGACGGCGATGGGGCGAGGTCCTGACATGCAGCGGCAACGGCATCGCCGGATCGCCTGTTTCAGCGTGGCCGGGAATTTTCCGACGCCTGCGACCCTGTCGACAGATCCTGCGCGCCGGAGGCGGTCGACCGCCCGACCGCGCACGCGGCGCACGAGGCCAACCCTGCGCGACCCGGGCCGAACGCTTCGGTCGCCGATCCGGCCAGTCATCGCCGCGCTTGCCGGGCTTCCGAGCGCCGCCGCCGAGATCAGCGGGCGCCGCCGCAGCCTCGTCTTCGACCGATGCGGCACGCGCCTCCGGTGTCGCGCCGACCTGTCCGGTCGAATACCTCGCTCAGCCGGCCACGCGGCCGCCGAAATGCTTGCCTCGTCCGAGAGAGACTTCATGTCCGGAAGTCGCCCATCGGGCCGGGTGCCCCTGTCGACGTAGAAGCGGCCGCGTCCTGTAGGGCGAAACCTGACTTATGATGCTTGCAACGGTTTGCTACGGCTGATGGTTACTGCTCGCGAAAAGCGTGGAGAGCTCGATGTACGCCTCGGTGCTGGGTGGTCCGGAGATAGCGGTCGAGCCTCCGGGTGCCGGTCCGCCGCCCGAGGCGATCATCCTCCGCGAACACATCCGCCTGATCCTGCGCAAGCTCCCGCGCCCCGCGCCCAGCGCTCAGTACAGCTGAAGGGAACGGAGCACGACACCGTCGGCGGTGTGGATCTCCACGCACCAGCGCTCGTCGGGATCGGGCAACTCGCCCCGTGCGTGCATCTCGGCGATCAGCTGCGTCGCCTCGGCCACGGCGATCTCGATCGAGTTTGCCAGCACGCCCTCCTCGTCCTCGATGACCTCGCCCGGCCCCCTCAGGCGGAAATGGTACCGCTCTACCATGTCGCTCCTGCTCACGCCGTCGGCACGGCATGCCGACCGCGCGAGGGTAGCATCGAATGGCCGGATAAAGCCAAGCTGGCATGCCAAGTCGGGGCCGCCCGGCGCGCTATCCGCCCGGGGCGGCGCAGGTTCACGCCTGTGATCTGCGAGGATGTCGGGGGCAAGGCCGGTGCGCGCTGACGCAGGTTGTTGCGCCGGTCAAGCTCTTAACGCGTCAGGCCTTTTCGGGGCGCATTGTGCGGGCATGTGCCATTGCCCGACGAGTTCGCCATGCATTTCGAGATCCGCGCGACCGACACCCGTCTGTGGACCTGGGTCCTCCTCGATGCGACGCAGATGCCGGTCCTGACATCGGACCGCACGTTCCCCTCGGAAGCCCAGGCCTCGGCGGCCGCGCTGGCCTTCGCCAAGCTCGTCACGCGGGCCGGCAGGACCCTCACCGCCGCACCGCCGGGCGGCCTGATCTGAGGCGACCGCCGTTCCCCGGCGCGACGGGGTCTATGGCTGACGCCTGACGCAACCCCGCAGCGCCATGTCGGTGTGCAGCGCGACGATCTCCGCCTTGGTCATCCGGCCGTCGGGCCTGTACCACGTGCAGGCGCTGGTGAGCATCCCGAGGATCGCGTAGCCGGCGACCCGCGCGTCCCGGACGTCCAGCTCCCCCGCCTCCGATCCCCGCTCGAGCAGCGCGACCAATCGGTCTTCGTAGGCCCGGCGCAGGGCGACGATCGCCGCGTAATGCGGCGGGTCGAGCGAGCGCAGCTCGAAATTCGCGATGAAGACTTCCTGCTTCTTCTCGAGATGGTACGTGACGTGGTGCGCCACGAAAGCGCGGAGACGGTCCGTCGGCGTGCCGGACGCCAGCGCCAGCGCCGCGTCGGTCCGCGCCAGCAGCGTCTCCATGTGGTCGCGGACGATGTCGAACAGCAGATCCTGCTTGCTGCGGATGTGGTTGTAGAGCGAGGCCGCCTGGATCCCGACCTCGGCCGCCAGGGCGCGCAGGGTCATCGCCTCGTAGCCGTGGCGATAGATGAGCCGAAGCCCGGCCCGGCGGATGGCGGCGGCCGTGCGCGGCCCGTTCGATCCGGCGGTGCGACCCACGAAGACACTCCGAAGACAGTTCAGAGCGCAACAGACACCGGGGAATGCTCACGCCGATCCCCGCTATAGGCTAACGAACAACCGTTCGTAAATCGCCTTGCCAGCACCGCTTAACGAACGTACGTTCGTTTCAGAGAGGCGAGTGCCCGATTCTCAGGCGAGGAGACGCGCGATGCCCATCGGCCTGCAGGATTTCGACTTCGGCCTGGGCGAGACGGCCGACGCCCTGCGCGCCGAGGTGGAGCGCTTCGCGCGCGCCGAGATCGCCCCCCGCGCGGCGGCGATCGATGCCAGCAACGCGTTTCCCGCGGACCTCTGGCGCAAGCTCGGCGCCCTCGGCGTGCTCGGCGTCACCGTCGAGGAGACCTACGGCGGCGCCGGCATGGGCTACCTCGAGCACGCGGTGGCCATGGAGGAGATCAGCCGGGCCTCGGCCTCGGTCGGGCTGTCCTACGGCGCGCATTCCAACCTCTGCGTGAACCAGATCCGCCGCAACGGCACCGAGGCGCAGAAGCGGCGCTACCTGCCGAGGCTGATCGCGGGCGAGCATGTCGGCGCGCTCGCGATGTCCGAGCCGGGCTCCGGCAGCGACGTCGTCTCCATGCGGCTGCGGGCCGACAGGCGCGGCGACCGCTACGTCCTGAACGGCACCAAGATGTGGATCACCAACGGTCCCGACGCCGACGTCCTGGTGGTCTACGCCAAGACGGATCCCGAGGCCGGCCCGCGGGGGATCACGGCGTTCTTGGTCGAGAAGGATTTTCCCGGCTTCTCCACCGCGCAGAAGCTCGACAAGCTCGGCATGCGCGGCTCGAACACCTGCGAGCTGCTGTTCCGGGACTGCGAGATACCGGAGGAGAACGTCCTGGGCGCGGTCGGGCGCGGCGTCGGCGTGCTGATGTCGGGCCTCGACTACGAGCGCGCCGTGCTGGCCGCCGGGCCGCTCGGCATCATGCGCGCCTGCCTCGACGTCGTCCTGCCCTACCTCCACGAGCGGCGGCAGTTCGGGCAGCCGATCGGCGAGTTCCAGCTCATGCAGGGCAAGATCGCCGACATGTACACGGCGACGAACGCCGCCCGGGCCTACGTCTACGCCGTGGCGCGGGCCTGCGACCGCGGGCGGGCGACGCGCCGGGACGCCGCGGGCGCGATCCTGTTCGCGGCCGAGAGCGCGACCGCGGTGGCCCTCGACGCGATCCAGGCGCTCGGCGGCAACGGCTACATCAACGACTATCCGACCGGCCGCCTGCTGCGCGACGCCAAGCTCTACGAGATCGGCGCCGGCACGAGCGAGATCCGGCGCATGCTGATCGGCCGCGAATTGTTCGCCGAGACGGCCTGAGCGGGGAGCGGGCGCCGTGCCGGTGATCGAATCCGCTCTGGATCCGCGCGCCCCCGAGGCCCGCGCCAATGCCGAGGCCATGCGCGCCCTGGTGGCGGACCTGCGCGCGACCGCCGACCGCGTCCGCCTCGGCGGCGGGGAGGCCGCGCGGGAGCGGCATCGCGCCCGCGGCAAGCTCCTGCCCCGGGACCGGATCCGGGCGCTGATCGACCCGTTCTCGCCCTTCCTGGAAATCGGCCAGCTCGCCGGGCACGGCCTCTACGGCGGCGAGGTCCCCTCGGCCGGGATCGTCACCGGCATCGGCCGCATCGCGGGGCGCGAGTGCGTGATCGTCGCCAACGACGCGACCGTGAAGGGCGGCACCTACTTCCCGATGACGGTGCAGAAGCACCTCCGGGCGCAGGAGATCGCGCAGCAGAACCGGCTGCCCTGCCTCTACCTCGTCGACAGCGGCGGCGCGCACCTGCCCAGCCAGGACGAGGTCTTCCCGGGCCGGGACCATTTCGGCCGCATCTTCTACAACCAGGCGACGATGTCGGCGCAGGGCATCGCCCAGATCGCCGTGGTGATGGGCTCCTGCACCGCCGGCGGCGCCTACGTGCCGGCCATGTGCGACGAGTCGATCATCGTCCGCGGCCAGGGGACGATCTTCCTCGGCGGGCCGCCGCTGGTGAAGGCCGCCACCGGCGAGGTGGTCAGCGCCGAGGATCTCGGCGGCGCCGAGGTGCACAGCCGGATCTCGGGCGTGACCGACCACATGGCGGAGACCGACGCCCACGCCCTCGGCATCGCCCGCCGCATCGTGGCCAATCTGAACGCGGTGAAGCGCCCCGCGCTCGCGCTGCGGCAGCCCGAGCCGCCGCGCTACGCCGCCGAGGAGATCTACGCGGCGGTGCCGGCGGACCGCCGGACGCCCTACGACGTGCGCGAGGTCATCGCCCGGCTGGTGGACGGCAGCGACTTCGACGAGTTCAAGCGCCTCTACGGCCAGACCCTGGTCTGCGGCTTCGCCCATATCTGGGGCTACCCGGCGGGGATCGTCGCCAACAACGGCATCCTGTTCTCGGAGAGTGCCCTGAAGGGCGCCCACTTCGTCGAGCTCTGCGCCCAGCGCGGCGTGCCCCTGGTGTTCCTCCAGAACATCACCGGCTTCATGGTCGGCCGGCGCTACGAGGCCGGCGGCATCGCCAAGGACGGGGCCAAGATGGTCACCGCCGTCGCGACCGCCGCGGTGCCGAAATTCACCGTCCTGATCGGCGGCAGCTTCGGGGCCGGCAATTACGGCATGTGCGGGCGGGCCTACGGGCCGCGCTTCCTCTGGATGTGGCCGAACGCGCGGATCGGCGTGATGGGCGGCGAGCAGGCCGCCTCGGTCCTGGCCACGGTCCGGCGCGACGGTGTCGAGGGCCGCGGCGGCACGTGGTCGGCGGAGGACGAGGCGGCGTTCAAGGCGCCGATCCGGGCGCAGTACGAGGAGCAGGGACACCCCTATTATTCCAGCGCCCGGCTCTGGGACGACGGGGTGATCGACCCGGCCGACACGCGCCGCGTCCTGGCGCTCGGTCTCTCGGCGAGCCTCAACGCGCCGACGCCTGAGACCCGCTTCGGCCTGTTCCGGATGTAGGAGGCGCGGGATGAGCGGCACCTTGCTGGAGACGGTCGACGAGCGCGGGATCGCCACCCTGACGCTCAACCGTCCGGAGCAGCACAACGCCTTCGACGACGGCCTGATCGCCGCCCTCACCGCGTCCCTGCACCGGCTGGGCGCCGCTCCCGGGATCCGGGCGGTCGTCCTGGCGGGCGCCGGCCAGAGCTTCTCGGCGGGCGCCGACCTCGCCTGGATGCGCCGGATCGCTGGCCAGTCCTTCGACAGCAACCTCGCCGACGCCGCCGGGCTCGCGGGGCTGATGCACAGTCTCGACCGGCTGCCGAAGCCGACGCTCGCCCTCGTGCACGGGGCGGCCTACGGCGGCGGCGTCGGGCTCGCCGCCTGCTGCGACGTCGCCATCGCGGCCGAGAGCGCGCGGTTCTGCCTGAGCGAGGTGCGGCTCGGCCTGATCCCGGCGACGATCGGCCCCTACGTGGTCAACGCGATCGGCCCGCGCTGGGCCCGGCGCCTGTTCCAGACCGCGGAGGTCTTCTCCGCCGAGCGCGCCCGGGCGATCGGCCTCGTGCACGAGGTGGTGCCCGACGACCGGCTCGGGGCGGCCGGCGCGGAGGTGCTGCGCGACATCCTCCGGGGCGCCCCGGGCGCGCAGGCCGAGGCCAAGGACCTCGTCTTCCTGCGCGAGGGGCGGCCGGTGGACGCCGACCTGGGGCGCGAGACGGGCCGGCGCATCGCCCGGCGCCGGGCCTCGGAGGAGGGGCAGGCGGGCATCGCCGCCTTCCTCGACAAGCGGCCGCCCCCGTGGCGGCGGGACTGAGGGGGCGGCCATGTTCGGCAAGATCCTCATCGCCAACCGCAGCGAGATCGCCTGCCGGGTGATCGCCACGGCCCGGCGCCTCGGCATCGGCACGGTCGCGGTCTATTCCGAGGCGGATGCCGGCGCCCGCCACACCCGGATGGCCGACGAGGCGTGGCCGATCGGGGCCGCCCCGGCGCGCGAGAGCTACCTCGTGGGCGAGCGGATCCTCGACGTCGCCCGGCGCGCCGGGGCGGAGGCGATCCATCCGGGCTACGGCTTCCTGTCGGAGAACGCGGACTTCGCCGACGCCTGCGCCGGGGCCGGCCTGGTGTTCGTCGGCCCGCCCCCGGCGGCGATCCGCGCCATGGGCTCCAAGGCCGAGTCCAAGGCGCTGATGGCGCGCGCCGGGGTCCCGTTGGTGCCGGGCTATCACGGCGCCGCGCAGGATCTCCCGGCGCTGAAGGAGGCGGCCGCCCGGATCGGCTACCCGGTCTTGATCAAGGCCTCGGCCGGCGGCGGCGGCAAGGGCATGCGCGTCGTCGAGGCCGCCGCGGCGTTCGAGTCCGCCCTGGCCGGTGCCCAGCGCGAGGCGCAGGCGTCCTTCGGCGACGACCGGGTGCTGATCGAGGCGTACCTGACCCGCCCCCGGCACATCGAGATCCAGGTCTTCGCCGACGGCCACGGCAACACCGTCTCGCTGTTCGAGCGCGACTGCTCGATCCAGCGCCGCCACCAGAAAGTGATCGAGGAGGCGCCGGCCCCCGGGATGGACCCGGTCCGGCGCGCGCGGATGGGCGAGGCCGCGGTCGCGGCGGCGCGGGCGGTCGGCTATGTCGGCGCCGGCACGGTGGAGTTCATCGCCGACGGCGAGACCTTCTACTTCATGGAGATGAACACCCGGCTCCAGGTCGAGCATCCGGTGACCGAGATGGTCACCGGGCTCGACTTGGTGGAGTGGCAGCTGCGCGTGGCCGCGGGCGACCGGCTGCCGCTCGGCGCCGAAGACCTGGCCCTGCGCGGCCACGCCATCGAGGCGCGGGTCTACGCCGAGGATCCGGCGCGCGATTTCCTGCCGGCGGTCGGCACCCTCGCCCACCTGCGCCAGCCGCCGGAGGTGCCGGGGCGGGTGCGGGTCGAGACCGGCATCGTGCAGGGCGACCGGATCACCCCGGATTACGACCCGATGATCGCCAAGCTGGTCGTTTGGGGCGAGGACCGGGCGGCCGCGATCCGGCAGCTCGCGGCCGCGCTCGCCGCCTACGAGGTGGTCGGCGTGACGACCAATCTGGATCTCCTGCGCGCCGTCGCCGGCCACCCCGCCTACCGCGCGGCCGACCTCGACACCGGCTTCATCGGCCGCCACGCCGACGACCTGCTGGCGCCGCTTGCGACCGGCGCGGTCGATCCCGCGCTCTGGGCCGCCGCCGCCCTCACCATCCTGCGAGACCGGCGCGCGGCCGTCGCGGCGCAGGCGCGGGCGAGCGGCGACCCGTGGTCGCCCTGGGCCGATCCGGATGCGTGGCGGATGAACGGGGCGGGCTACCAGGACCTGCAGTTCCGCCACGGCGACGATCCGCCCGTCGCCGTGCGGGCGTACCCACTCCCCGACGGCAGCGCCCGCCTCGACCTGCCGGGCGGCACCGTCCTGGCGGCGCTCGCCGAGGACGCCGAGGGCGAGCGGCTGATGCTGGACGGCGTCTGGCGTCGGCTGCGCGCGGTCCGCCGCGGCGCGGAGCTGACGGTGATCGTCGGCGGGCGGAACGCGACGCTGGTCCACGTCGATCCCCTCGCCCCGCCCCGGACCGAGGCCTCCGGCAGCGACCGGGTGACGGCGCCCGTGCCGGGCCGCGTGACCCAGCTCTGGGTCCGGCCCGGCGATGCCGTGGAGAAGGGCGCGCCGCTCGCGGTGATCGAGGCGATGAAGATGGAGATCACCCTCCGCGCGCCGCAGGCCGGCACCGTCGCCGAGATCCGCCACGCCGTCGACGACATGGTCGAGGAGGGCACCGAGATCGTCGCCTTCGCGGCGGAGGAGCGGCCCGCATGAGCTATCCGGCCCGGGTGCAGGTGGTCGAGGTCGGGCCGCGGGACGGGCTCCAGAACGAGCCCGCGCGGGTGCCGGTCGCCGCCAGGGTGGCGCTGATCGAGGCCCTGGCCGAGGCCGGGCTGACCCGCATCGAGGCCGGCAGCTTCGTGTCGCCCCGATGGGTGCCGCAGATGGCCGACACCGCGGACGTCGTGGCGCGGCTGCGCCCCCGGCCCGAGGTCGGCCACTCGGTGCTCGTCCCGAACCTGCAGGGCCTGGAGCGGGCCCTCGCCTCCGGCGTCCGGCACGTCGCGGTGTTCGCCGCCGCCTCGGAGAGCTTTTCCCGGCGCAACATCAACTGTTCGGTGGCCGAGAGCCTCGACCGCTTCGCCCCGGTGCTGGAGGCGGCGCGCGCGAAAGACCTCCAGGTGCGGGGCTACGTGTCCTGCGTCCTGGGCTGCCCCTACGAGGGCGGGGTCGCGCCGGAGGCGGTCGCCCGCGTCGCCGCGTCCCTGCACGCGATGGGCTGTCACGAGATCGCCCTCGGCGACACGATCGGGACCGGCACGCCGCGCGCGGCCCGGCGGCTGGTCGAGCGGGTGGCCGCCGACGTGCCGCTGCAGGCCATCGCCCTGCACTTCCACGACACCTACGGGCAGGCCCTGGCCAACATCCTCGCCTGCCTGGAACTCGGCGTGTCGGTCGTGGACGCCGCGGTGGCGGGACTCGGGGGCTGCCCCTACGCGCCGGGGGCCGCCGGCAACGTCGCCACCGAGGACGTCGTTTACATGCTGCGGGGCATGGGCATCGAGACCGGGATCGATCTCGATGCCCTCGCCGCGGCCGGGCGGTCGATCGCGTCCCAGCTCGGCCGGGAACCGGCCTCGAAGGTCGCCCGCGCGCTGGCCGCCGCGCCGCCGCCGACACCCTGATCGAAGGGCGGCCTCGGACAGCGCCGCGGCCGCGCGCGTTCGGAGGAACGAGGGAGGACGACATGAGCGACCGGGCGGTGAGCTATGTCCACGGGGCGACCGGCGAGCCCCTGCTCGGCCTGACCATCGGCCAGGCCCTGGATCGCGCCGCCGCGGCGTGGCCGGATCACTTGGCGCTGGTCGCGCACGCCCAGGGCCTCCGCTGGACCTGGCGCGAGCTGAGGGACCGCGCCGACGCCTTCGCGGCCGGCCTGCTCGCCCTCGGCCTCCGGCCCGGCGACCGTATCGGGATCTGGTCGCTCAACCGCGCCGAGTGGGTGCTGACCCAGTTCGCCGCCGCCCGTGCGGGGCTGATCCTGGTGACGATCAATCCGGCCTACCGGCTGACGGAGCTGGAATTCGCGCTCAACAATGTCGGCTGCACCGCCCTGGTGACGGCGACGGCGTTCAAGACCAGCGACTATCTCGGGATGCTCGGCACCCTGGCCCCCGAGCTCGCGGCCTCCGGGCCGGGCCGGCTGTCCGCCGCCCGCCTGCCGCACCTGCGCACGGTGATCCAGATCGGCGGACCGCCGGCCCCGGGGACGGTCCCGTTCGACGCGGTCGCGGCCCGGGGCGACGCGGCCGGCACCGGCGCCCTGCGCGACCTCGCCGACGCGATGCAGTTCGACGACGCCGCCAACATCCAGTTCACCAGCGGCACGACGGGCGCCCCGAAGGGCGTGACGCTGACCCACCACAACATCCTCAACAACGGCCACTTCGTCGGCCGCGCGATGCGGCTGACCGCCGAGGATCGGATCTGCATCCCGGTGCCGCTCTACCATTGCTTCGGCATGGTGATGGGCAATCTCGCGGCCCTGACCCACGGCTGCGCCATGGTGTTCCCGGGCGAGGGGTTCGACCCGCGCGCGACGCTGGAGACCGTGCAGGCCGAGCGCTGCACCGCGCTCTACGGCGTGCCGACCATGTTCATCGCCGAGCTCGACCATCCCGATTTCGCGCAGTTCGATCTCCGCTCCCTGCGGACCGGGATCATGGCGGGCGCGCCGTGCCCGATCGCGGTGATGCGCCGGGTCGTGGAGCAGATGAACATGCGCGACGTCACCATCGCGTACGGCATGACCGAGACCAGCCCGGTGAGCTTCCAGAGCTCGAGCGACGACCCGCTGGAGCGGCGCGTCACGACCGTCGGCCGGATCCACCCGCATCTCGAGGTCAAGATCGTGGATCCCGAGGGACGCGTGACCCCGCGGGGCGCGCGCGGCGAGCTGTGCACGCGCGGCTACTCGGTCATGCTCGGCTACTGGGGCGACGCCGCGCGGACCGCGGAGGTCCTCGACGACGCCGGATGGATGCACACCGGCGACCTCGCGACGCTGGATGCGGAGGGCTACTGCAACATCGTCGGCCGGATCAAAGACATGGTCATACGCGGCGGCGAGAACATCTATCCGCGCGAGATCGAGGAATTCCTGTTCCGGCATCCGCAGATCCAGGATGTCCAGGTCTTCGGGGTCTCCGACCCGAAATACGGGGAGGAGCTGTGTGCCTGGATCAGGCTGCGCGACGGCGAGACCCTGTCGGAGCCGGCGGTGCGCGCGTTCTGCGAGGGGCAGATCGCGCATCAGAAGATCCCGAAATACATCCAGTTCGTCGACGCCTTCCCGATGACGGTCTCCGGAAAGATCCAGAAATTCGTGATGCGTCGGTGCGTGGAGGAGCAGCTGGGCCTCGCGCGATCCGAGACGGCCTGAGCCGGTCCCGGCGAATGCTGTCATCGCCCGGCGGAACGAAGATTTCGTCGTCCGATCGGGCTTGAACGTTGCTGCGCGCGCCGCGAGCGGACATGCTGGCGCGCGACATCACCGAGGCGGCGTATCAGTGTCGGCATGGCCACAGGGCGACGGCGAGATGGCCGCGCGCATCCGCGACTTCGGCTGGGAGCGGACGCCGCTGGGGCCGGCCGCCCGCTGGCCGGAGCGCCTCAAGGTGATGGTCGAGCAGGTGCTCGCCAGCCCGCTGGTCGCGTCCCTCGTCTGCGGGCCCGAGCGCCTCCTGATCTACAACGACGCCGCCGCCCGGCTCTACGGCGCCCGGCACCCCGAGGGTCTCGGCCGGCCGCTCGCGCGCACGTTCCCGGAGGGGTGGGCGACCGTCGCGGAATTCTACGCGCGCGCCTTCGCGGGCGAGGCCGTGCAGGTGGCCGGGCAGCCGCTGGACACCCGCGGCGAGGGCGCCGCGGAGGACGTCTTCGACGCGCTCCTCGTGCCCGTGCGCGACGCCGACGGGCAGGTGGTGGCCGTCCACATGACCGGCTTCGAGATCGGTGAGCGCCTGCGCGCCGAGGCCAAGCTGCGGACGAGCGAGGCCCGGTACCGCCACCTCTTCGACGCCATCGACGAGGGCTTCTGCACCATCGAGGTCCTGTTCGACGCGGCCGGGCGGGCGGTCGATTACCGCTTCCTGTCGGTGAACGCGGCCTTCGAGCAGCAGACCGGGCTCCGCGACGCGGTCGGCCGGACGGTCCGGGCGCTGGCGCCCG
Organism: Methylobacterium sp. A52T; assembly: GCF_053346095.1. Taxonomy (NCBI): domain Bacteria; kingdom Pseudomonadati; phylum Pseudomonadota; class Alphaproteobacteria; order Hyphomicrobiales; family Methylobacteriaceae; genus Methylobacterium; species Methylobacterium sp. A52T. Next base: position 38,676 of record NZ_JBKFBI010000027.1, read on the forward strand.
ACCTCGAGCCGCACTGGTTCGAGACCTACGGCCGGATCGTCCGAACCGGCAAGGCGGAACGCTTCGAGGACCGCGCCGACGCGCTCGGGCGCTGGTACGAGGTCTACGCCTTCCCCATCGGGGCGCCGGAGCGGCGGCAGGTGGCGGTCCTGTTCAAGGACATCCTCCAGCGCAAGCGCGCCGAGGACCGGCTGCGCGCGAGCGAGGAGCGGTTCCGCGCCCTCGTCACGGCCAGCTCGGACGTCATCTACCGCATGAGCCCGGACTGGAGCGAGCTGCGCGTCCTGGAGGGCCGCGGCTTCCTGGCCGACACCGTCACCCCGAACGACGACTGGCTCACCGCCTACATCGATCCGGCCGACCAGCCGCGCCTGCGCGAGGCCATCCAGCGGGCGATCCGATCCAAGACGATGTTCGAGCTGGAGCACCCCGTCCGGCAGGCGGACGGGAGCCTGGGCTGGGCGCTGTCCCGGGCCGTGCCGCTGCTCGACGATGACGGCGAGATCCGGGAGTGGTTCGGCGCCGCCAGCGACGTGACCGCGCGCAAGCGGGTGGAGGACGACCTGCGCGCGAGCGAGGAGCGGTTCCGCGGGCTGGTCGAGGGGTTCGGTCAGTTCAGCTGGGAGGCCTCGGCCGAGGGCCTCATCGAGGTCGACAGCCCGGGCTGGCGCGCGTTCACCGGGCAGCGACCGGACGAGTGGCTCGGGCGCGGCTGGGTCCACGCGATCCACGCCGACGACCGGGCGCTCACGGAAGCGAAGTGGCGGCAGGCCGTCGCGACGCGGACGGCGGTCGACCACGAGTATCGCCTGTGGCACGCCCCGAGCGCGTCGTGGCGGTGGTCGAACGTCCGCGCGGTGCCGATCACGAACCCCGACGGGTCGATCCGCAAGTGGTCGGGGGTGAACATCGACGTCACGGACCACCACAGGCTGCTGGCGCGCCAGGAAGTGCTGATCAACGAGCTGCAGCACCGCACGCGCAACCTCCTCGGCGTCGTCAGCGCCGTGGCGGGCAAGACACTGCGGCAGGGCAGCTCGGTCGAGGCGTTCGAGGCGCGGCTGCAGGCGCTCAGCCGCGCGCAGGGCCTGCTCAGCCAGTACGGCAGCGACTCGGTCGAGGTGGGCGCGCTGGTGCGCGCCGAGCTGGCCGCCTACGTCGACGGCGCGACCGACCGCATGACCGTCGCCGGCCCCGAGGTGCACCTGACCGCGCGACAGGTGCAGAACTTCGCCCTCGCCGTCCACGAGCTGACGACCAATGCGGTCAAGCACGGGGTGCTCAAGACCGGGACCGGCCATCTCAGCGTCACCTGGGAGATCGTGCGCGACCGGCGCGAGCGCCGCCGACTGGCCCTGCGCTGGATCGAGAGCGGCCTGCCCGAGCAGGCGGCGCGCGTCACCCGCCGCGGCTACGGGACCGAGCTGATCCAGGAGGCGCTGGCATATGCCCTGGGCGCCACGGTCGAGTACGCGCTGGACCGCGACGGCGTGCGCTGCCGCATCGAGATGCCGGTGTCCTAGGCTGCGCGAAGGCCGCGACCGCCTGCACGTGTCGCTCGGGGCGGTTCGCGCGCGGCACTTCAACGCCCGTCGTCGGCTTCTACGGTCATGAGACCGACCACGCGAAGCATTCGAGCATCATCGATCCGGATCCAGCGCGGAAAAACGCAACGCCCGCGATCATCGCACGATCGTCCGCACCCGACTCGGCAGACAATCTCACCTGACGGACCTCTAAGTTACGACCGTAACCAAAAACTCTTCCGACAGACACGAAAGCGGCCGATCACCGAACTTAATATGCATCTCGGACAGTCATGAGGTCTGAGAATGAACGGTGTCGCCCCCTCGATCCGCCCTGCCGCGCGAGCCGGAGATCCGGACGCGGCGTTTCTCGCGACCGTTGCGGCGCTTCGGCCCCTCATCGCGGAGCACCGGTCGGTCCTCGCTGTCGGCCCGGACCTGCCGGAGCCGGTCGCGGAGGCGCTCATCGACGCCGGTCTCGCGCAGCTCTGGCTTCCGCGGGGCCTGGGCGGTCCTGAAGCGCATCCGCTGAGCGTCCTGGCGGCGATCGAAGCTCTGGCGGAACTCGACGGTTCGGTCGCCTGGTGCGCCGCGATCTCGTCCGGGGGGCCGTCACGCTTCGCCGACCTGATCGACGCGGACGTGATGCGCTCGCTCATCCCTGCCGGCAGGAAGTTCTCGGGCAGCGGGAGCGGCCAACCGACGGGAACAGCGGTTCGCCACGGATCCGGCTGGCGGATCAACGGACGCTGGTCCTGGGCGAGCTTCTGCCGCTACAGTTCCGTGTCCGCACTGATGTGTGTGGAGAGCGAGGGGGAGCGGCCGAAGCTCGACGAGAACGGGCGGCCGTCGCTGCGCGGCGTCTTCATCGCCTCGAAGGATGTCGAGGTCGTCGGCAACTGGAATGCCGGGGGGCTCCGGGCCAGCGGGAGTCACGACATCGCGTGCACCGACATCTGGGTGCCGAACGAGCAGACCATCGCCGGCGCGAGCCTCATGATGCCTCGCGACAGGAAGCCCCTCTACATGCTGCCCATGGCATCGGCGGCCGCGATCGCCGCCATCGGTGTTCCCCTCGGGATCGCCCGGGCCTCGATCGACGCGTTCGTCGATCTCGCGCAGACGAAGACGCCGCATGGCGGCAAGGTGCCCCTGAGACTTCGCGAGGACGTCCAGGTCGCGATCGCGCGTGCCGAGACGAGCCTCGGTGCCGCGCGCGCCTTCGCCCGGGACACGGTCTCCGAATTCTGGTGGGAAGCCGAGAACGGCCGTCCGATGACGCCCGCGTGGCAGGCCAAGCTTCGGCGGGCCTGCTGGTACGCGGGCCATGTCGGGAAGCAGGTGGTCACGAGCATGTACGAGGCGGCCGGCAGTTCCGCCGTCCTCGAAGACCTGCCGTTCGCGCGCCAGCTCCGCGATGTCTCAGCGACCTGCCAGCACATGCATTATCAGGACCGGCTGCTCGTGCCGACCGGCCGCATCCTTCTGGGCCTCGAAGCCGACGCTCCGTTCATCTAGAGCCGTCGCCGATCACGCTAGAGCCGTTCCCGATCGGGTTGGGACGCAGGCGATGGGCGAGCCCGTGCCGAACGAGGCGCGGGTCCCCTCTCCCGTGCGGGAGAGGGGGCCTGGCGCGGCTGGCGAGACCGGGCTCGCCGTCCTTCCCGACCGTTGCAACATGGTCGGATACGTCTCTAGCGCCGCCGGCTCCTCGCGCCACGGTCGCCCCCGTTCCTCAGGACCCTACCGAGGAGGGAAGCGGCCCTGGCATCACGAACAGGCGTTCTCGACCTTCGAGAAGATGGTCGTCTCGAGCGCGACGTGATCGGCCACGGCCTTGGGCTGCGAGGACCGTTCGACGGCGTGGAAGACCGCGTGGATCGCCTCGGCCGTCTTCTCGTCGGTCCGGACGAGGCGCCCGGTCCAGGCCGTGATCTCCTGGCGCGACGACGTGCTGGTCACGAAGCCGATGATGTCGCCCTCGGCCGTGCCGACGAGGATGCGGCTTCGATGCGTCTGCGCGTAGCCGGGATCGGCGGCGGTGTAGGTCCCGGAGACCGCCTCGCCCATCTGGAGGAGGCGGAGTTCCGCGCCGGCTTGGCTCCGCCAGACACCATCGAACATCGTTGCTCAAGCCCGCCGATCGAGCGGCCGCTCGCACGGCCCATCACAAGCGATATAGCAGATTTGATATAACGGATGCGCCAGCCCGGCAATGCTGGGGCGCGGTCCGCGTCTCGTGAGGCCCTGAGCGCGGCCCCGCTACCAGAGGGCCCCGTGCGGGTGGAACCGCACGGCGTCGCCCGGCACGACCTCGGTCCGGTCATCCTCCAGCTCCACGAGGCCGTCGGATTCGGTGAGCGATGACAGCATGCCCGCGCCGTCGCGCTGGAACTTCCGGGCCTCCCAGGCGCCGTCGGCGTCCCGGGCGAGGCTGACCCGGACGAACTCCCTGCGGCCCGCGCGCTTCCGATAGGGGAAGGCCGCCCTGACGGTGAATCCGCGCGACGGCGCGTAGGCCTCGCCGGCGAGCCGGGCGAGGAGCGGCCGCACCACGAACAGCAGGGTGACGTAGACCGCCACCGGGTTGCCCGGCAGGCCCAGGAACGGCTTGCCGTCGATCATGCCCATCGCGACCGGCCGTCCCGGCTTGATCCCCAGCCGCCAGAACACGAGGCGCCCGATGCTCTCGACGGCGGTCTTCACGTGATCCTCGTCGCCGGTCGACACGCCGCCTGAAGTCAGGATCACGTCGTGCTCGGCGGCCGCCGCCGAGAGCCTGGCCGCGAGGGCCGCCGGGTCGTCGCGGATGACGCCGAGGTCGCGCGCCGCGACGCCCATCCGCCGGAGAAGAGCGAGCAGCAGGACGCGGTTCGAATCGTAGATCGCGCCCGGCCCCAGGGGCGCTCCGGGCTCGACGAGTTCGTTGCCCGTCGAGAACACGCCGACCCGCAGGGTGCGGCGGACCTTCACCGTTCGCAGGCCGACCGCGGTCGCCAGGGCCAGGTCCTGCGGCCGGAGACGCCGGCCGGCCGCGATGATCGTCGAGCCCCTCGCCGCGTCCTCGCCGGCGTCGCGGCTGTTGGCGCCCCGCTTCAGCCCGAGCGGCAGGGACACCCGGCCGTCGGGCAGGACCTGCACGTCCTCCTGCATGAAGACGGTGTCGGCCCCCGCCGGCATCGGGGCCCCGGTGAAGATCCGGGCGGCCGAGCCCGCCACCGACACGCCTTCGGGGGAGGCGCCGGCCGCGACGACCGCGCCGACCGGCAGGATCGTCGCATCGGAGGCGCGCAGGTCCGCGAAACGGACCGCGTAGCCGTCGACGGCCGAGTTGGGGAACGGCGGGACGTCGATGGGCGCGACGCAATCCTCGGCCAGGACGCGCCCGTCGGCGTCCGGGACGGGAACATCCTCGGTGCCGACGATCGCTGCGAGGCGCTCGCCGAACAGCGCGTGCGCGTCCTCGATGGTCATCAGAGGGCCGCCGAACGCGAAGCAGTCGTCGCTGAGCTGGGCCATCCGGCTAGAGCCTCCCGAGGACGTCTTCGAAGGGAACGGCCACGTCGAGCATCAGCCCCGTCACCGCCGCCGCGTCGTTCAGATCTACGACGGGAATGCCCGAGGCCGGAAACGCGACGTCGCTCGCGATGCCCGCGATGGTGGGGTCCAGAGGATGGAGGGGCGGGCGGCCGTTCTCGGCGCGATGGACCTCGATCTTGGGGATCGGCTCCCGCTTGTACCCTTCCACGACGACGAGGTCGCACGGGCTGATCCGCCGCAGGAGCTGGCCCAGGCTCGCCTCCTGCTCGTCGCGCAGCTCGTGGACCTGGGCCCAGCGGCGGCCCGACGAGATCAGAACCTCGCTCGCGCCCGCCCTGCGGTGCTCGTAGGAATCCTTCCCGGGCCAGTCCGTGTCGAAGTCGTGATGGGCGTGCTTGATGGTCGCCACCCGCACCCCGCGGGCGACGAGCAGGGGGATGGCCCGGACCAGCAGGCTGGTCTTGCCGGCCCCGCTCCACCCGGCGAGTCCGATTACGCGCATGCCGGACACCGCTGACAGCCCCCCTCGTGCCGTTCCCACTGCCCCGCGCGGGGGCTCAGGGCAAGCGTCGGCCGCGCCGCCGGGACGCGTGACCCCGGCGTCACGCAAATTGAAACGACTTCAAAAACGATATAACACCTCCGCTATAACGGCTGCCATTTGGTATGCCACGAGCGAGCGCCACGCCAACGGACCCGAACGGGCACGCCATGCACGACTTCAACCGTCCCTCGATCGCGCAGGCCTGAGCATGGGCGACGCATCCTCCGCGGCGGACTGGGCCGCCATCGTGACGGACGCCTACTGCGCCGACGCGAAGCCGCCGCTCACGCAGGAACTCGCCGGCCGGGTCCGCGACGCGCTCGCCCAGGCGGTCGCCCAGGCGGTCGCGTCGCCGGCCGGAGACGCGCCGGGCTCCCTGATGGACCGCCTGAACGACGCCCTCGACGCGTTCGAGACCGAGCTCAGCTCCGTCGTCGGACCCAGGGTCACGTCCCTGGACGAGGCGACGGGCGCGGCCACGATGAAGCCGCGGTCCGAGGCCGGCCAGCCGCTCCGGGCCTTCGGCGGCCAGTAGCCCCCGACCGGACCTCAGGACACCGCGACCACCCGTCCCAGCAGTTGGAAATCAGATACCGCATGAGTGAGGCACCGGGGACAGTCAGGACTTTCTCGCATCCCGGCCGGGGGCGGAACAAGGCGCGCAGCGTTCCCAAGGGGCGCCAGGTCGAGCCGCGGGCGAAGGTCGAGATCGAGGAGCTTCTCGGCTCCCGCTCGCGCCAGCGCGACCTGCTCATCGAGCACCTGCACCTGATCCAGGACACCTACGGCCAGATCAGCGCCGAGCACCTGGCGGCGCTCGCCGACGAGATGGCCCTGGCCTTCGCCGAGGTGTTCGAGACCGCGACCTTCTACGCGCATTTCGACGTCGTGAAGGAGGGTGACGCCGCCATCCCGCGGCTGACCGTCCGGGTCTGCGACAGCATCACCTGCGCGATGTTCGGCGCCGACGAGCTTCTGGAGACGCTCCAGCGGGAGCTCGCCTCCGACGCCGTCCGCGTCGTGCGCGCGCCCTGCGTGGGCCTGTGCGACCACGCGCCCGCCGTCGAGGTCGGGCACAACTTCCTGCACAAGGCCGACCTCGCCTCCGTGCGGGCCGCGGTCGAGGCCGGCGACACGCACGCCCACGTCCCGGACTACGTCGATTACGAGGCCTATCGGGCCGCCGGCGGGTACGCGACCCTCGACCGGCTCCGCAGCGGGGACCTTCCGGTCGACGACGTCCTGAAGGTGCTCGACGACGGCGGCCTGCGCGGCCTCGGCGGCGCGGGCTTCCCGACGGGGCGCAAGTGGCGCTCGGTGCGCGGCGAGCCCGGGCCCCGGCTGATGGCGGTCAACGGCGACGAGGGCGAGCCCGGCACCTTCAAGGACCAGCTCTACCTCAACACCGACCCGCACCGCTTCCTCGAGGGCATGCTGATCGGCGCCCACGTCGTCGAGGCGCCGGAGGTCTACATCTACCTGCGCGACGAGTATCCCATCTCCCGCGAGATCCTGACGCGCGAGATCGCGAAGCTCCCCGCGGGCGGCCCGCGCATCCACCTGCGCCGCGGCGCCGGCGCCTACATCTGCGGCGAGGAATCCTCGCTGATCGAGTCCCTCGAAGGCAAGCGCGGCCTGCCGCGGCACAAGCCGCCGTTCCCGTTCCAGGTCGGCCTGTTCAACCGCCCGACGCTGATCAACAACATCGAGACGCTGTTCTGGGTCCGCGACCTGATCGAGCGGGGCGGCGACTGGTGGAAGAGCCACGGCCGCAACGACCGCGTCGGCCTGCGCTCCTACTCGGTCTCGGGGCGCGTGAAGGAGCCGGGGGTGAAGCTCGCCCCGTCCGGCCTCACCATCCAGGAACTGATCGACGAGTATTGCGGCGGCATGGCGGAGGGCCACACCTTCGCGGCCTACCTGCCGGGCGGCGCGTCGGGCGGCATCCTGCCGGCGTCGATGAACGACATCCCGCTCGATTTCGGGACGCTGGAGAAGTACGGCTGCTTCATCGGCTCCGCCGCCGTCGTGATCCTGTCCGACCGGGACGATGTGCGCGGCGCCGCGTTGAACCTGATGAAGTTCTTCGAGGACGAGAGCTGCGGGCAGTGCACCCCCTGCCGTTCGGGGACCCAGAAGGCCCGCATCCTGATGGAGCAGGGCGTCTGGGACACCGAGCTCCTGGGCGAACTGTCCCAGTGCATGCGGGACGCCTCGATCTGCGGCCTCGGCCAGGCCGCCTCGAACCCGCTCAGCAGCGTCATCAAGTACTTCCCGGACCTGTTCCCCGCCCCGCGCGCCGCGGCTGCCGAGTGAGGCAACCGATGGTGCCGGCGAACCCTAACCCGATGTCCGAGCCAGGAGCGGCCGCATGAGCAACGCCCCCGAACAGCGCGGCGACAAGACCGAGAAGGCCGAGATCCGGGCCGACGGGCTTCAGGATGCGGGCGGCCCCGCCCAGGGCCCGAAGCCGGGGGCCGGCGGCTCCTACTCGGAAGGGGCGAAGGCGGGCGGCCAGGCGGCCCCTGAGCCGTCGGGCCTGCACGAGCTGAAGGAGCGGCCGACCGCGCCCCCGACCATCGCGTTCGAACTCGACGGCCAGCAGGTCGAGGCCGCCCCCGGCGAGACGATCTGGGCCGTCGCCAAGCGCCTCGGCACCCACATCCCGCACCTCTGCCACAAGCCCGAGCCCGGCTATCGCCCGGACGGCAATTGCCGCGCCTGCATGGTCGAGATCGAGGGCGAGCGCGTGCTGGCCGCCTCGTGCAAGCGCACGCCGGCCGTCGGCATGAAGGTCAAGTCCGCGACCGAGCGCGCCACCAAGGCCCGCGCCATGGTGCTCGAGCTGCTCGTGGCCGACCAGCCCGAGCGCGCGACCTCGCACGACCCGACATCGCACTTCTGGGTGCAGGCCGATTTCCTCGACGTGTCCGAGAGCCGCTTCCCCGCGGCCGAGCGCTGGACCGGCGACTTCAGCCACCCGGCCATGAGCGTCAATCTCGACGCCTGCATCCAGTGCAACCTCTGCGTCCGCGCCTGCCGCGAGGTCCAGGTCAACGACGTCATCGGCATGGCCTACCGCTCGGCCGACGCGAAGGTCGTGTTCGACTTCGACGACCCGATGGGCGGCTCGACCTGCGTGGCCTGCGGCGAGTGCGTCCAGGCCTGCCCGACCGGCGCGCTGATGCCGTCCGCCTACCTCGACGCCGAGCACAACACCCGGACGGTCTATCCCGACCGCGAGGTGACCTCGCTGTGCCCCTATTGCGGCGTCGGCTGCCAGGTCTCCTACAAGGTGAAGGACGAGCGGATCGTCTACGCCGAAGGCGTGAACGGCCCGGCCAACCACAACCGGCTCTGCGTGAAGGGCCGCTTCGGCTTCGACTACGTCCATCACCCCCACCGCCTGACGGCGCCGCTGATCCGCCTGGACAACGTCCCGAAGGACGCCAACGACCAAGTCGACCCGGCCAACCCGTGGACGCACTTCCGCGAGGCGACCTGGGAGGAGGCGCTCGACCGCGCCGCCGGCGGCCTCAGGACGGTCCGCGACACCCATGGCCGCAAGGCGCTCGCCGGCTTCGGCTCCGCGAAGGGCTCGAACGAGGAGGCCTACCTCTTCCAGAAGCTCGTCCGGCTCGGGTTCGGCTCGAACAACGTCGACCACTGCACCCGGCTGTGCCACGCCTCGTCGGTGGCCGCCCTCATGGAGGGGCTGAACTCGGGCGCCGTGTCGGCACCGTTCTCGGCGGCGCTCGACGCCGAGGTCATCATCGTGATCGGCGCCAACCCGACCGTGAACCACCCGGTGGCGGCGACCTTCCTCAAGAACGCCGTGAAGCAGCGCGGCGCCAAGCTGATCGTCATGGACCCGCGCCGGCAGGTGCTGTCGCGGCACGCCTACAAGCACCTCGCGTTCAAGCCCGGCTCGGACGTGGCGATGCTCAACGCGATGCTCAACGTGATCATCGAGGAGCGGCTCTACGACGAGCAGTACATCGCCGGCTACACCGAGAACTTCGAGGCGCTCAAGGAGAAGATCGTCGAGTTCACGCCGGAGAAGATGGCCTCGGTCTGCGGCATCGACGCGGAGACCCTGCGCGAGGTCGCCCGGCTCTACGCCCGCGCCAAGTCCTCGATCATCTTCTGGGGCATGGGCATCAGCCAGCACGTCCACGGCACGGACAACTCGCGCTGCCTGATCGCGCTCGCCCTCGTCACGGGGCAGATCGGGCGCCCCGGCACCGGCCTGCATCCGCTGCGCGGCCAGAACAACGTCCAGGGCGCGTCCGACGCCGGCCTGATCCCGATGGTCTACCCGGACTACCAGTCGGTCGAGAAGGCCGCGGTGCGGGAGATGTTCGAGGAGTTCTGGGGTCAGAAGCTCGACCCGCAGAAGGGCCTCACCGTCGTCGAGATCATGCGGGCGATCCACGCCGGCGAGATCAAGGGCATGTTCGTCGAGGGCGAGAACCCCGCGATGTCCGACCCGGACCTGAACCACGCCCGGCACGCCCTGGCGATGCTCGACCACCTCGTCGTGCAGGACCTGTTCCTGACGGAGACCGCCTTCCACGCCGACGTGGTGCTGCCGGCCTCCGCCTTCGCCGAGAAGGCCGGCACCTTCACCAACACCGACCGTCGCGTGCAGATCTCGCAGCCGGTGGTGTCGCCGCCGGGCGACGCGCGGCAGGATTGGTGGATCATCCAGGAACTGGGGAAGCGCCTCGGCCTGCCCTGGAACTACGGCGGCCCGGCCGACATCTTCCGCGAGATGGCCATGGTGATGCCGTCGTTCAACAACATCACCTGGGAGCGCCTGGAGCGCGAGGGCGCCGTGACCTACCCGGTCGACGCGCCGGACCAGCCCGGCAACGAGATCATCTTCTACGCCGGCTTCCCCACGGAGAGCGGGCGCGCGAAGATCGTCCCGGCCGCCGTGGTGCCCCCGGACGAGCTGCCGGACGACGAATACCCGATGGTCCTGTCGACCGGCCGCGTGCTCGAGCACTGGCACACCGGATCGATGACCCGGCGCGCCGGCGTCCTCGACGCGCTGGAGCCCGAGGCGGTCGCCTTCATGGCCCCGAAGGAGCTCTACCGGCTCGGGCTGGAGCCCGGCGACACGATGAAGCTGGAGACGCGCCGCGGCGCGGTCCACCTGAAGGTGCGCTCCGACCGCGACGTGCCGGTCGGCATGATCTTCATGCCGTTCTGCTACGCCGAGGCCGCGGCCAACCTGCTGACGAACCCGGCGCTCGACCCGATGGGCAAGATCCCGGAGTTCAAGTTCTGCGCGGCCCGGGCCTCCGCCGTCCACACGGCCATGGCCGCCGAGTAGGCGGCGTGACCTCCGGCGGCGCGCCCAGGCGTGCCGCCGGACCCTGCGCCGGGGT
>NZ_JBKFBI010000270.1:0-2770 GCF_053346095.1 Methylobacterium sp. A52T
GCTGGCTCGACAACCGTCTCGCCGACCGGCCCGGACGCCTGCGCCGGGGCGGGCTTCCTGGCGGCGGCGGCGGTCGGTGCCGCGGCGGGCGCCGCGGCCGAGGCGGGCGCCGCTCCGTCGGTGCGGACGTAGCCCTTGGCGGTCTTCTCGCGGACGAGCTTGTCCTTCTCCTTCGCGGCCGCGGCCGCGTCGGCGCAGGTCTTGTCCTTGCTCTGGCCCTGGGTGCCGAGACGCCCGAACCGGACGGTGAGCGTCGGGCCGGAGACGCCGACCTCCCAGAACTTGGCCGCGCTGCCCTCGACCAGCTCGTAGCGTTCCATGGGGTCTCTCCCTCTCACGCGTCGCCGGCGGCGGCGAGCAGGCTCGGCGTCCGCAGGACCTCGCTCGCGGTCACCGGGTCGAGGTCGCCGAACCGGTGGGTCGCCGCGGCGCGCCAGCCGGTCTCCGACAGGGTCAGGGTCCGCAGCGTCTGGATCCCGTCGCCCTCCGGGCCGGGCCGGTGCCAGAACCCGTCCTCGAATCGGAGCACCGCGACGAGGCGGGTACCGTCGGGCAGCGCGACCGGGCGCTGCACCGCATGGACGTGCTCGCCCCCCGTGTCGGTCGACCAGCCCTGGGGCCGCAGCCCCCGCAGGCGGCGGCCGCCCACCCGGACCCCGTCGAAGCGGTGGGTCTCGGCGGCGCCACGCTCGGCCTCGGTGAACGCGAAGGTCTCGCGGGCGAGCTGCGGGAACGGCTGGGCGATCTCGTAATCGGCGAACAGGCCGCTCCAGGCGGTCCGTTCCCCCGGGTCGAGGTGCAGGGGATGGACGAGGCCGACCACGCCCTCGGCCGCCGCGATGTCGAGGGCGAGGGCGTCGTCCGCGGCGTCGGTCGGCGAGAGATCCTCCGCGAGGCGGAAGACCTGCCCCGGCGGCGTCGCGGGCGCGGCGTCCGGGTAGAGGCCCCAGACGAGCCGCCCGGCGAGGTGGCGGATCAGCGGGTGGGCGGCGAAGAACGGCCAGAACACCCCGGGGGCGACGCGGCGCTGGGACGCCAGCATGGCCTCGAGCCGGGTGATCTGCAGGCCGGCCGCGGCCTCCGCATCCTTGCGCAGCGCCGCCCAGTGCCGGGACGCCGCCTTGGCGGCTTCGGGATCGTCCGCCTTGGTCGGGCGGGGCAGGGCGGCGAGCCGCCGGCCCTCGGCGTCGCGCAGGACGGGCTTCAGGGTCTCGTCGAAGCCGACCCGGAACCGGCGCTCCCCGAAGGACAGGTCGAGCCCGCCCCGCGCGTCGAGGCCGAGATCCGGGGAGAGCCGGTCGGCGAGGTCGACCTCGTCGAGGCCGCGGGCCTCGGCGGCGTCGACGATGGCGGCGCGGGCGGCTTCGCGCAGCTGCAGCAGCGGGCTCTTCTCGGCGATGGCGCTGAGGTTCATAAGCGCCACGTCGGTGCCGATCCCGGCGAGCACGGCGATGCCGGCCTTGCCGCGCGGCTTGAGGCCGGCCTGCCCCCAGGCGCGGATCTGGCGGGTGAGGTCGCGGGCGGCGTGGTCGCCGCCGATCAGGGCGAGCGCCAGCATCGCCCACTCCCCCGTCGCCTTGGCGCCGGCGGCGATCCAGGACTGGAACAGCGCGACCGCGAAGGCGTCGAGGCTCTCCGGCGTGCAGGCGGCGCGGACCTGCGCGACGCCCGCGTAGGGCGCGAGCGGGTCCGAGAAGGCGAGCATCTCGCACAGGGCGGTGACGGCGGCGTCGGGCAGGGCGCCGCCGCTCCGCAGGACCGGGCGGGGCAGGGCGGCGGGGACCACCCAGTCGGGGAGCTTCGGCGGCTTGGACGGCACCTGATCCAGCGGGTCGCTGTCGACGCCGGCGGCCACCGCCCCGGGCACGCCGGGATCCCGCTCCGCGTAGGCCGCGACGGCGGCGTCGAGGGCGGCGCGCCCCGCAGGCTCGGCGGCGAGGAAGCGCAGGGCCGCGTCGGCCGCGTCGCGGTCCGGGCCGGCAGGTCCGAGAGTCTCGGGCAGGAGCCGCAGCGCGGCGGTGCGGGGATGGGCGCGCAGCCACGCCGCCGCCGCCGGCCGGAGCTTCCGGGTGCGGTGGAAGGCCCGGGCGGCGACCGGGGCGAGGTCGGCGGCGTCCACCGGCTCGACCTCCGGCAGGAGCAGCGCCGGATCCGCCGCGACGAGGCGGACGAGGCCGGGCACGGCCCGCGCGCCGAAGCGCGACAGCATCACCGCGATGGTGCGCCGCCACGCGACGTAGTGGGCGCGCTGCGGCCCGGTCTTCTCCCACAGCATCAGCGCCAGGGGCTCGGGCTGCCACCCGACCATCCGGAACCAGGGCCCGTAGTTGAAGTAGAAGAAGCCGGTGAACGCGTCGCGGTCCAGGTCGAGCCGGCGGTCGAGCCAGGCCAGGGCGGTGGCCGGATCCGCGTCGGCGGCGGGCACGGGCTCGGCCGGCGGCGGGATCGGCATGTCGTAGAGGGCCTCCGCCTCGGTGGCGCGGATCCGCGCCGCGAGGTCCGTCATGGACTCCACCAGCGTCCCGGCCTCGAAGTAGAAGGTGCTGCGGTCGAGGGCCTCGTCGGGGTCGAAGCCGTGCGCGAAGGGCGTCGGGATCGGCGCCACCGCCCGTTCCGACCGGGCGCGCGCGGCCCCGCGCCGCCGCCAGGGCGGGTCCCGGAGCACCGGCGGCAGGGTCTCCGGCGCCGCCTGCGGTGCGCTGCCGGCGGCGAGCAGCCGGTCCAGGCGCCCCGCGCCCCGGCCTCCCTCGGCCGCCCCCCCGGCGCGGGC
>NZ_JBKFBI010000271.1:0-2717 GCF_053346095.1 Methylobacterium sp. A52T
TGGCTTCCAGCATCCGGCTGTCGTGCACGTTGGCGCCCGTCAGCTTCAATGCGAGGGGGATGCCCTTCGCGTCGGTGAGGACGTGGCGCTTCGTGCCCGGCTTGCCCCGGTCGGTCGGGTTCGGACCGTACGCCTGCGGTGAAGGCCGCGGTCGTTCTCCCGATGGGGTTTCAGGCAGCGATCGGCCTGGGCTGATGTTGGGTCCAGTTCCACGGCAACAGATCGTCGATGTGCCGGGCCGGATGGTCGGGCAGCCGGCTGAGCACATCGGCGAGCCAGGCCTGCGCATCGATGCCGTTGAGCTTGGCGGTCTCGATCAGCGTGTAGAGGGCGGCCGCGCGATGGCCGCCGGCATCCGAGCCGGCGAAGGTCCAGTTGCGGCGGCCTACCGCAATCGGCCGGATAGCCCGTTCGGCGGCGTTGTTCGACAGGCAGGCACGTCCGTCGTCGAGGAAAAGGATGAAGGCGCTCCAGCGCTTGAGCATGTAGTCGATCGCTTGCGCCACCGGAGCCTTGGCGGACAGCTTGGCGCGGTTCTCCCGTAGCCACGCTTCCAACTCGGCGACGAGGGCGGCCGAGCGGGTGCGACGGTGCGCGCGGCGTTCATCGGCGGCAAGACCGTTGGTGGCGCGCTCTGTGGCGAAGATCGCATCGATCCGCGCCACCGCCTCGATCGCGATCGGAGCCTTCCTGAGCTCGGCCAGCTCGAAGAACTTGCGTCGGGCATGCGCCCAGCAGGCCGCCTCGCGCAGCGGGCCTGGTTTACGGCCAGGTTCGTACAGCCGACCAAACCCGGAGAAGGCATCCGCCTGCACGATGCCGTGGAAGTCGCCCAGCCAAGTCTCGGCATGCGCGCCGGAGCGGTCGGGGGAGTAGAAGTAGGCTGCAGCCGGCGGCTCGGGACCGCCGAAGGGACGGTCGTCACGCACCACCGTCCAGAGCCGGCCCGTGCGGGTCTTGCCCTTGGCCAGGACCGGGACGGGCGTGTCGTCGAGATGCAGGCGCTCAGCCCCTCGAACATGGGCCTCGATCCGGGTGACCAGGGGCGACAGGGCGGTGGTCACCGCTCCGACCCAGCCGGCCAGCGTCGAGACGTCGATCGGTACGCCCTCGTGGGCGAAGCGCTGGCTCTGGCGATGCAGCGGCAGGTGCAGGCCGAACTTGGCCATCATCACCTCGGCCAGAAGGTTCGGGCCCGCTCGTCCGCGCGGGATCGGATGGAACGGGGCCGGTGTCTGCGCGATCGTCTCGCAGTCGCTGCACGAGAAGCGCTCGCGTACGTGCTGGATCACGACCCAGCGCGCCGGGATCCGCTCCAGGGTCTCGGTGACGTCCTCGCCAAGGTGACGAAAGCGCGCTCCGCCGCAACAGGCGCAGGTCGTCGGGCCGGGATGGACGACGCGCTCGCGCGGCAGGTGCTCGGGCAGAGGCCGGCGGGCGGGCTTGCGCCGAGAGGAAGCCGCACCGGAGAGCGCTTCGGGCTCGGCGGCCGCCTGCGCTTGGGTCTCGGCCAGCGTCTCCTCCAGATCCTCCAGGACGAGTTCGAGCTGGTCGATCCGGGCGCTGCGCTCCGAGGAGGTCCCAAACCGTTCTCGCCGCAGCCGGGCGACCTCCAGCTTCAGCCGTTCGACCGCGATCTCCGAGGCGAGCCGGGCCGCCCGCTCGGCCAGGATCATGGCATGGGCGGCGGCAAGATCGGTGGGAAGCGGCGGGGGCTCGGGCGCGTTCGGCACACTTGAGAGAAGAGCATATTCTTCAAGCGCTGTAACGCGTTATCCTCAGCCGAGAGCGCTCGGACGCCAGCTCTCCTGCGGCATCCGCCAGTCGATCCCCGAGAGCAGGTAGCCGAGTTGCGCCGTCGAGATCGTCACGGCTCCATCCGCCACCGAGGGCCACAGGAAACGGCCGCGGTCGAGCCGCTTCGTGTAGAGGCACGCGCCCTGGCCATCGTGCCAGATCACCTTGATCAGGTCGCCGCGCCGTCCGCGGAACACGAACAGATGCCCGCCATGGGGATCGCGCTTGAGCGTCTCCTGGACGATCAGGCCGAGACTGGAAAAGCCCTTGCGCATGTCGGTGTGGCCGGTGGCCAGCCACACCCGCACGTTGGCCGGCAGCGGGATCATCGGCCCTCCAGGGCGTCGAGCACCCGCCGAAGCGCCGCGGCATCGACGTCGGAGCCGACCCGAACGCGCCGGCCTCTGCCGAGATCGATCTCGATCACTCCGCCGGAGCGACGGCCGCGGTTGTGCGCTCGACCCGGCTCGACCGTCATCGCGGCGGACGTGGGAGTGATCACGACGGGGACCAGCGCTGGCGTGGGAGCGCCGACACGCTCGCACAGCAACTTGCGCCAGCGGAACAGCTGACTGACGTGGAGACCGGCCCGGCGGGCGACATCCGAGGTCGACACACCCGGTTCAAATGAAGCGGCGACCAACCGCTCCTTCTCCACCCGCGTCCAGCGTCGACGCCGCTCGGCTCTCACCAGTTCGATACCCGCCTGGGTCATGCTCAAGGTCCTAGGATTACTCCTATGACCTCAGCCTCAACGGGCCAGCTCACAAGGCGGCCTTCGCCGGATGCGTACTTCGGACCTGTCGCCGCGCCCCCTTTTTTGCGGCGATCGAGGCGCTGTCGAGGGAAGCTCGACTGAAGTCGATCCCGTTCTGGCGGCCGAGCCGGTCGAGAAGCGCGTGTTGCAGGCGGTCCCACAC
>NZ_JBKFBI010000272.1:0-2663 GCF_053346095.1 Methylobacterium sp. A52T
CCGACACGCCGCCCGCTGATCCCGGCACCGCCGCCGCCGCGCCCCCGGGGCGCGCCGGCGGCGCGCCGGTCGAACCGCCATCGACGATCGCGCGTCGGACACGGCGCGCGGTACGCCGGCCGGTCCGCGTTTCCCCCCTCGCGCGGGCCGGCCGGCCGTTCTCCCGGGCGATCCCGCGCGATCGCGCCCGGCCCCCTGACGGACGCGAAGGCGTGAGTCGGCCCGCATCCCGGGACTCAGCCGGTTGTGAAGGCCACGGACGACACACTCTGAAGTTGGCATCTTTGAATGATTTCAAAGCATTGCCCCTCAAAGCGTGCCTTCCGCGCCACATCCGGGCAGAGGATGCGCGCGTCACCCGCAGCTTTCCGGATCGGCGTTGAGAAAGGACGGCGTTTGCACTCTAGAAACACGGCACCGCGTCGATACGCCGCTCTTGAGAACGATTTTAGATCATGCATGCCGCCCGGATCGACGCCGTCGATCGCATCCAATACTGCCGGCCGCGCCTGAATATCTGTAGCACGGGACTCGCGACGTCACTCCTCCTGCTCGCGCCGACGGAGATCCGCGCGCAATCCGACCCGGCCGCCGACGAGGTCGTTCTCTCCGAACTCAGCGTTGCGGGCACGGGCCCGGCCAGCGAGCGGGCCGACGGCCCCGTCGTGGGCTACCGGGCGACGCGCTCGGCGACCGCGACGCGCACCGACACGCCGGTGCGCGACTCGCCGCAATCGATCAACGTCGTGTCCCGCTCGGTGATCACCGACCAGCAGGATCTGCGGCTCACCGATGCCGTGACCAACGTCAGCAACGTGGTTCTCGGCAGCACGGTGCAGGGACGGTCGCAGAACTACCTGATCCGCGGGTTCTCCACGCAGGTCTTCGCCGTCGACGGCGTGCTGGTCGATCCGGCCATCAACTTCTACCCGGTCACACGGGACCTCGTGGACGCCGAGCGCGTCGAGGTGATCAAGGGCCCGGCCTCGGTGCTGTTCGGCCGGGGCGATCCCGGCGGCGTCATCAACATCGTGACCCGCCGGCCGACCTTCGAGCCCACGGCCGACGCGAGCGTGCAGGGCGGCAGCTTCGGCTTCCGGCGCTTCCAGGGCTCCGTGTCGAGCGCGCTGCCCGCCGTCGAGGGCCTCGCCGCGCGTCTCAGCTTCGCCGCCCAGGAGGATCCGACCTTCCGCAACTACGGCGGCGACACCAACCGGCGCGTCTTCGTGGCGCCGGCCTTCAGCTGGACGCCGAGCGCCGACACCCGGGTCTACGTGAACTCGGAATTCACCAACCAGCACACCCAGTACGACGAGGGGCTGGTGGCCTTCCGCGGCCGCGTCCCGCTCGACAACATCGGCCGGTTCTACGGTGAGCCGTCCTCGCGCTACTTCGGCGCGTTCAACACGATCACCATGCGGGCCGAGCACGACGTCAACGAGAACCTGACGCTCCGGCAGGTCATCGCCGGGCAATGGGGCACGTTCGACGTGTTCGCGGCCCGTGCCCTATCGGTCAACAATGCCGGCACGCTGCTGAGCCGGCGCGAAGCCACGGTCAACTCGCGCTTCGCCGCGGTCGACAGCCAGACCGAGGCCGTGATGAAGTTCGACACCTTCGGCTTCGCCCATACGGCGCTCCTCGGGCTCGAGTACTCGAACGGCTTCCGCCACGCCTTCTCCCAGCAGGGCAACCTCGCCCCGGTCAGCTTCCTCAACCCGATGTTCGGCGCGGCCTTCCAGCCGCTCCAGTTCCAGGCCGACCTGAAGCAGAAGCTGGAGGTGTTCGGGCTCTACGTCCAGGACCAGATCGTGCTGGCGCCGGGCCTGCAGCTCGTCGTCGGGGCCCGGTTCGATCTCGGCAGCCAGTACTATTTCAACCGCCAGCCGGCCTCGCGGACCCAGCCGCCCGAGCAGACCCTGTTCGGCGCCTCGCCGCGGGTCGGGCTGATCTACCGGCCGTTCGAGCCGCTGACCTTCTACGCGAGCTACGCCACGTCGTTCCTGCCGCAGACCGCCAGCGTGCTGAACGTGGCGAGCCCCCCGCCCAGCACGGGCGAGCAGGTCGAGGCCGGCACCCGGGTCGATCTCACGCCCGGCCTGACCCTGAGCGCGGCCGCCTTCCAGATCGTCCGGGACAACGTCGCGGCCACCGACCCGCGCAATCCCACCTTCTCGGTCATCACCGGCCAGCAGCGGTCGCGGGGCGTCGAGGCCGATCTGGCCGGCGAGATCCTGCCCGGCTGGAGCATCATCGGCAGTGTCGGCCTGATCGACGCGCGGATCACCAAGGACACGACCTTCGCGGTCGGCAACCGGCTCACCGGCGTGCCGGTGTTCAGCGGCAGCCTGTGGACGACCTACGCGTTCCAGGACGGCCCGCTGCGCGGGCTCGGGCTCGGCTTCGGCGTCACCCATGTCGGCCGACGCTACGGCGACCTCGACAACAGCTTCACCGTGGGCGCCTACAACCGGCTCGACGCGCTCGTGTACTACGATTTCGACGCCCACTGGCGACTGTCGGTCAACATGCGCAACCTGACGAACGCGCGCTACATCGAGGCGCCGACCAACGCGACCAACAACACCCCCGGGGCGCCGTTCACGGTGCTGGCGACGATCACCGCCCGGCTCTGACGGGCGGGCCGCATCGCCCGAGCGGCC
>NZ_JBKFBI010000273.1:0-2639 GCF_053346095.1 Methylobacterium sp. A52T
GCGGGCCGGCGCGGGCGCGGCGCGGCCGGCGTGTCCGCCGCGCCGTCGACCGCGAGTTCGGCGGGCTTCGCGACGGCGGGCGCGCTGCGCCGGGCCGGCTCGGCCTTGGCGGCGATGTGGTCGACGAGGTCGCGGATGTGGACCATGCCGCGGGGGTCGTCGAGGGTCTCGCCGTAGACCGGCAGCCGGGAATGGCCGGCCGTGCGGAACAGCTTGAGCAACTCGCCGAGGCTCGTGTCGTTCGAGACGGCGACGATGTCGGCCCGGGGGACCATCACGTCGTCGACACGCACCTTGTGCAGGCCGAGGACGTTCTTGAGCATGACGCGCTCGAGCGGGGTGAGGCCGCTCTCGCCGGCATCCGGCTCCGCCAGCGCCTCCTCAAGACCCTCGCGCAGCGAATCGCGCGGCTTGAGATGGAGCGCCTGGAGCAGGCGGTCGTACCAGGGCTCCCTGTGCTGGGACTCGCCCTCGGTGGAACTGGGCGCGGCCAGGGCCGCGCCGCGACTTCGATCGTTGCTCATGTCTCTCGGGTCTGGGGTCGCTCGGACGTCGCGCGCTCAGGCATAGGGATCCGGGATGCCGAGGGTCGCGAGTGCCGCGACCTCGAGGGCTTCCATGGCATCGGCCTCGGCCTCGCCGATCTCGTGGTCCTGACCGAGACAATGCAGGGTGCCATGGACGAGGAGGTGGGCGAGGTGATTCTGGAGCGGCTTCGACTGCTCCGCACTCTCGCGCACCAGGGTCTCGTACGCAAGGACCACGTCGCCGAGGGGCGCGGCGGTCCCGGCATGCCTCGGCTGCGGGGCGGCCGGGAAGGACAGGACGTTGGTGGGCTTGTCCTTGCCCCGCCAGGTCCGGTTGAGCTCCCGGACGGCGGCGTCGTCGGTCAGCAGGACGCTGACCTCGACGGGGCCGTCCGGCCTCTCGGGGGCGACGGCGAGCCCGGCCTCGACGGCGCGGGTGACGAGGGCCTCGAGGTCCGGAACCGCCGTCTCCCAGCGCGCGTCCTCGACGGCGAGGTCGATCTCGTGGGGCACGGTCACGCCAGGGGCCGGCGGCGGGGATTCGGGTTGCGGTCGGCCTCCGCGCTGCCGTGGTCGGCGCGCTCGTAGGCGGTCACGATCCGGCGGACGAGGTCGTGGCGGACCACGTCGACGTCCTTGAACCGCACGTGCCCGATCCCCTCGACGCCCTCCAGCACGCTGACCGCTTCCACGAGGCCGGATTTCTGGCCCGGCGGCAGGTCGATCTGGCTCGGATCGCCGGTGATGATCATGCGCGAGCCCTCGCCCAGGCGGGTGAGGAACATCTTCATCTGCATGGAGGTGGTGTTCTGCGCCTCGTCGAGCAGCACCACCGCGTTGGTGAGGGTCCGGCCGCGCATGAAGGCGAGCGGCGCGATCTCGATCTGGCCGGTCTGGAGGCCGCGGTCGACGTGGCGGGCCTCCATGAAGTCGTAGAGGGCATCGTAGATTGGCCGCAGGTAGGGATCGACCTTCTCGCGCATGTCGCCCGGCAGGAATCCCAGGCGCTCGCCGGCCTCGACCGCGGGACGCGACAGGATCAGCCGCTCGGCATGGCCCTGCTCCAGCAGCGACACGGCGTGGCCGACCGCGAGCCAGGTCTTGCCGGTCCCGGCCGGGCCCTCGGCGAAGACCAGTTCGTTGGTGCGCAGCAGCTTGATGTAGGCGTCCTGCGCCGGATTGCGCGCCCGCACCGCCCCGCGCTTGCGGGTGGCGATCTGCTCGAAATGCGGCCTGTCGGCCTCGGCCGCGATGACCTCGGCCGGGAACAGGGTCGCCTGCGCGGTGGCCTCGCGGATGGCGCCGTCCACGTCGCCGAGGGTCAGCGTGCTGCCGCCGGTCCGCACCCGGGCGTAGAGCTTCTGGAAGACCCGCCGCGCCGTCTCGGCGGCGTCGGCCGGCCCCTTGATGACGAGATGGTTCCCGAGCGCGGTGGCGGTGACCTCCAGCCGGCGCTCGATATGGGCGACGTTCTGGTCGTACTGGCCGAAGACGAGGCTCGCGAGGCGGTTGTCGTCGAAGGTCAGCGGCACCTCGACCGCCTCGTCCGATCCGGCCGGCCGCGCCGCCGGGCCGCGCCCCTTGAGCGCGCCGCGCGCGCCCGCACCGTCCGACGCGCTCAAGCCGTCATCCTCGCCATCATCCCGACCGCTCCGCTCCTCACGCCGCCGCAGCCGCGGAGACGAGCTCCCCGAACAGGCTGTTGGACCCCGCCTCGGTGATCCGCACCGGCACGACCTGTCCGATATGGTGAGGCGCGGCGTCGAACTGGACGGCCAGCAGGTGCGGCGTCTTGCCCGCGACCTGACCGGGATGCCGCCCGGGCTTCTCAACCAGAACGTCGAAGACCCGGCCGACGGCCGCCCGCTGATAGGCGTGGCGCTGGCCGTCGAGGAGCGCCTGCAGCTCGGCGAGCCGGGCCGCCATCACGGCCTCCGGCACCTGATCGGTGCGGTCGGCGGCCGGCGTGCCGGGGCGCGGGCTGTACTTGAACGAGAACGCGCTCTCGAAGCCGACGTCGCGCACGAGCCGCAGGGTCTCGGCGAAGTCCGCGTCGGTCTCGCCGGGGAAGCCGACGATGAAGTCGGACGACAGGGCGATGTCGGGCCGCGC
>NZ_JBKFBI010000274.1:0-2585 GCF_053346095.1 Methylobacterium sp. A52T
GCGTCGGCCGCCCCGTCCAGGGTCTCGACGACGCGCGGGCGCGCGGCGCCGTAGCGCAGGAGCGCCCGGGCCGAGGCGTCGGGGGAGGTCACGGCGGCGCCGGCCGCGTCGGCGGGGAACTCGCGCCCCCGGCTCCAGTGGCGCACGGCGAGGTGGAACTGCTCCATCACGAACAGGCCGAGGCGGATCGACGGCCCGAGCACGCCGAGCGCGCCGCGCTCGCGCTCGGCCATCGCGTCGAGGGAGCGCCCGACGCCCGCGTAGATCGGCAGGAAGCGCTGGCTGTAGGCGGTGTCGCCGCCGGCGTAGTGGGCGAGTTCGTGCCCGAGGATCGCCGCCGTCTCGTCGACGCGCAGCAGGGCGAGATAGGGCAGGGGCACGTGGAGGATCCGGCCGTCGAGCCGCGCGCCGCCGGGCTCGAGCACGGCCGGGCCGGCGCTGACGAAGAAGCCCTCGGTGAGGCCGACGACCAGGGTCTCGGGCTTGAGCGCGCCCATCCGGTCGGCGAGCGCCTCGACGAGGCGCCAGAGACCCGGCGCCTCGGCCGGCGCGATCCGCCGCCCGAGGATCGGCAGCGGGTCGGGCGCGAAGGCGACGAGGGCCCGGCGCAGGCCGATCAGGGCGCCGCACGCGGCGAGGATCGTGGCGCCGACCGCGCCGGCCGCGATCGCCAGGAGCTTCACGCCGCCGCCGCCGAGGCCGCCGTCGACGAGCAGCCCGGCCTCGAACAGGACCACCGCCACGAGGCCGGCGGGCGCCGCCACGATCTGGACGGCGAGGGCGGGCGGAAGCAGCCGCCGCACCAGCGAGAAGCCGCGGACCAGGGCGTCGCGCGACCCGCGTCCCAGCCGCCCGAGCAGGCCGCCGACGAGCAGAACGAGCACGGAGAGCGCCGCCGCGAGGCCGCCGCCCGCGACCGCGACCGCCGGCAGCCTCTGCCGCCAGTCCATCACGGCGGCGAGGGTCCCCGCGTGGTCGCGGATCTCGCGGGCCTTCACCGCGGCGTAGGGGCCGCCGTAGAGGCGGCCGTCGTGCCGGAACTGCAGGCTGAAATCGGGGCGCCCGTCCCGCGGAGCCCGCGCCTCCAGATCCGCCACGACCGCGCCGAGGCGGTCGCGCTCGGCCGCGAACGCCCGCCAGTCGTCGAGGCCGCGCTGGCCCTGCCAGAGCCCGATCAGCAGGATCGCGAGCGGCAGCAGCACGGTCGCTGCCAGGAGGCCGGCGAGGGCGCGCGGACGCGAGCGGTCGCGCGGGGGCGCTGCTT
Organism: Methylobacterium sp. A52T; assembly: GCF_053346095.1. NCBI lineage: Bacteria > Pseudomonadati > Pseudomonadota > Alphaproteobacteria > Hyphomicrobiales > Methylobacteriaceae > Methylobacterium > Methylobacterium sp. A52T. Next base: position 1,265 of record NZ_JBKFBI010000274.1, read on the forward strand.
CGGCGATGGTCGGCTCCTGGATGGCGAGACGCGGGTGCGGCAGGGCGGGCACGGCAGGATTGCGGTCGGGTCGGCGTCCCGGTATCGAGCCGGCGCAGCGATCAGTCCAGGTCCAGGAGGCTATAGATGCTATCGAGCTACAGCTTCCGAGCGACAAAGATTGGGCGCAGCCGGATCGATAACCGATTCGACGGCCGGTTTTCTAACCGGCCGAACGGCCACGTCAACCGAATGCTGCGGTTCGGCCTCCGAGGGCTCCGGGCGCGGCGCGCCTTGCCCGGCCGGTGCGCCCGCCCCACTCTGGGCGCGCCCGCTTCCGCGCTCGCGCGCCCGGCGCGACCGGGCCCGGTGCGGATGCCAGCCTCGAGGGCGCCGCTCCGCGGGAAGACCGGGAGGGAGAGACCATGAATCTGCTGAAGCGGTTGTTCGGACGCGCCGATGCGGCACCGGCGGCGGAGGCGGCGCCGGACGAACCGCTTCTCGTCAACGCCTACGCCACCGTGCGCGACCTGCCCGCGCTCCCCTTCGACCACGCGCTGAACGGCCGGCGGGACCTGTCCGACCCCGAATTGCAGCCGCATCTCGACGGGTTCATCGGCTACGTCATGGGACGGGGCGACGGGCAGATGACCGCCCTCCGCTACCATCTCTGGCGCCACCTGCAGCGCGTCCGCAACCACGTCAGCTTCGCGGTCGCCGCGTCCGACCTGCCGCGCGTGGAGGCCTGGGCGCTCGCGGCGAACGCCGTCCTCTTCCTGCCCGACGGCTCCGTGCGCGCGCCCGACATGGCGCTCCTCCTGTCGGCCGCGGGCGAGACGGATCCGGCCGCGCGTCTGCCCTACCCGCCCGACGCCGTCGCGCGCCGCGCCCGGACCCTGGAGCACCTGGAGGATCTGGACCCGAAGCCGCCGGCCGGCATGCCCCCCGCGCTCGGCGAGGCGGAACTCGCGCTGCGGCCGCCGGCGGAGGTGCTCCGGCGGGCCCTGGCCCTGCTCTACGTCGCGGCCTGGGGACAGGCCTTCGGCGCCGGCACGACGCTGCGCGAGCCGGGACAGAGGGCGCTGAATCCGACCGGCTTCGCGGCCCTGTCGCCGGCCGAGCGCGCCCAGATCGAGGCGGCGGACCCGAAGGACGCCGCGGCGGCGTCCTGGCGCTACGAGGCCGCGAACACCCTGCTGTGGGCGCTCGGCGTGCGCGCGGCCCGGATCGCCGACCGCGACGCCACGGTCGACGTCGACGCGCTCTGGCGGGCGGTCGCGCCGCTCGCCCGGGACGCGGGCGCGGCCGACGCCGCGCGGCTGCGGCCGCCCGGCGCGAGCGC
>NZ_JBKFBI010000275.1:0-2514 GCF_053346095.1 Methylobacterium sp. A52T
GGCCCGCCCCGAGCGGGCGGGCCGGGCCCCGGTCGGTCGGCGCGCGGGCCGGCGCGGCCGCGAGCGCCGCGCGCCCGTCCGGGGCGTCGAGCACCAGGGCGGGCAGGCCATCCGGCCGCGGCCACCCGCCGACGGTCACGAGGCCGGCGGGCCGGGCATCGGCCAGCATGAGGGCGAGCCGCTCCGCGGGGTAGCCCGGGTCGAGCGGCAGGTAGGCCGCCCCGGCCTTGAGCACGCCCAGCAGCGCCGCGACGAGGTCCGGCCCGCGCGGCAGCGCCACCGCCACGATGTCCTCCGGTCCGATCCCGCGGGCGATGAGCGCGTGGGCGATCCGGTTGGCGCGGGCCTCGAGCTCCGCGTAGCGCAGCACCTCCGACCCGGCCACGAGGGCGACGGCCTCCGGCGCGCGGGCCGCCTGCGCGGCGACGAGCGCCGGCAGGGTCTCGGGCGGCACCGCCCGCGCCGTCGCGTTCCAGTCCGTCAGGACCTGCCGCCGCTCGCCGGCCTCGAACAGGTCGAGATCCCCGATCGCCCGGTCCGGCGCGGCCGCCAGGGCCGCGAGCAGCCGCGCGAACCGGTCCGCGAGGCGGGTCGCGCCGGCCTCTTCGAAGAGGTCCGTGGCGTATTCGAGGTGGCCGACGACGCCCGCCTCCGTCCCGTCGGCCCCGCGCCGCTCGACGAGGTCGAAGGCGAGGTCGAACCGCGCGGCCCCGGCGCCGACCGGATCCGGGACGGCGCGCAGGCCGGCCAGATCGAACGAGTCCGGCACGCCGTCCTGAAGCGCCAGCATGACCTGGAACAGGGGGTGGCGCGCGAGCGAGCGCGGCGGGTTCAGCACCTCCACGAGGCGCTCGAAGGGAACGTCCTGGTGCGCGTAGGCCTCGAGCGCGACGGCGCGGGCCCGCCCCACGAGGTCGCGCCCGCTCGGGTCGCCGGACGTGTCGGTGCGCAGCACCAGCGTGTTGACGAAGCAGCCGACGAGGCCGTCGAGGGCCTCGTCCGTGCGGCCCGCGATCGGGCTCCCGAGCGGGATGTCCTCGCCCGCGCCCAGGCGGGTCAGGAGCGCGGACAGGCCGGCCTGGAGCACCATGAAGAGGCTCGCCCGCTCGCGCCGCGCGAGATCCGCCAGCGCGCGGTGGAGATCCGGCCCGAGAGCGAGGGGCACGCGCCGCCCGCGGTGGCTCGCCGTCGCCGGGCGCGGCCGGTCGGTGGGCAGCGCGAGGCCTTCGGGCAGCCCCGCGAGCTGCGCGCGCCAGTAGCCGATCTCGCGGGCGATCAGGCTGTCCGGGTCGGCCTCGTCGCCGAGACGGTCGCGCTGCCAGAGCGCGTAGTCCGCGTACTGCACCGGCAGGGCCGGGCGCTCCGGCGCCGCGCCGCGGCGGCGCGCCGCGTAGGCCGCCGCGAGGTCGCGCATCAGCGGGGTCAGCGACCAGCCGTCGGCGGCGACGTGGTGGATCAGGAGGAGGAGCCCGTGCGCGTCCGGGCCGAACCGGTACAGCCGCGCGCGGATCGGCAGGTCGACGGCCAGGTCGAAGGGCGCGCGCGCCGCCGCGGACAGCGCGTCCGGCCAGGATTCCGGGTCCGCCGCGCACAGGTCGAGGCCGGGCCGCGCCGCGTCGGGCGGCAGGACCTGCTGCGCCGGCGCCCCGTCGATCGCGACGATGCGGGTCCGCAGGCTCTCGTGGCGCGCCACCACGTCGGCGAGGGCCGCGCGCAGCGCGTCGGCGTCCAGCGGGCCCGCGAGGCGGAGCGCGATCGGGATGGTGTAGGGATGCGCACCGTCGATCCGCGACAGCAGCCACATCCGGGTCTGGGCCGCGGAGAGCGGGACGACGTCCGGCCGCGGGCGCGCGACGAGGGGCGTGCGCGCGGGGCCGACGTGTCCGGCCGTCTCTCCGCCCGCCTCACCACCCGCCTCACCGCCCGCGGCGATCCACCCGCTCAGCGCCGCGACCGTCGGGGCCTCGAACACGGCGCGCAGCGGCAGCTCGACGCCGAGCGCCGCGCGCAGCCGGCTGACGAGGCGCGTGGCGAGCAGCGAGTGGCCGCCGAGGTCGAAGAAGCCGTCGTCGATCCCGACCGCGTCGAGGCCGAGCACCTGCGCGAAGGCCTGCGCCACGGCCGCCTCGCGCGCGGTGCGCGGCCCACGCCGGCCCGCGCCCGCCCAGTCGGGTTCGGGGAGGCGTCCTGGGTCGAGCTTCCCGTTGGCGGAGACCGGCAGGGCGGGCAGGGCGAGGATGCGGGCGGGGCGCAGCGCGTCGGGCAGCGTCTCGGCCAGGGCCCGCTGCAGCGCGGGCTCGTCGAGCGCGCCGCCGGCCGCCGGCACCGCGTAGCCCACCAGCCGCAGCCCCCCATCCGGACCGGGACGGGCGACCACCGCCGCCTCGGCGACACCTGGCAGCGCCCGCAGCGCGGCGGCCGCCTCGCCCGGCTCCACGCGCTGGCCGCGGATCTTGACCTGATCGTCCGCCCGCCCGCGGTAGTCGAGCTGCCCGTCCGCCCGCCACGCCGCCC
>NZ_JBKFBI010000276.1:0-2513 GCF_053346095.1 Methylobacterium sp. A52T
GAGCGGGTCGCGGGCGCGCCGCGCGCGGGGCGCGGCTGCGCCGGCATGCTCGAGGCCGCGCGGCGGCTCGCCGGGCGGCCGAAGCTCGTCTTCCTCGCCTCCGACTTCCGCTGGCCCGAGGCGCTGATCGCCCGGGTCTTCGCCGCTCTGGCGCCGCACGACACGGTGCCGATCCTGCTCGCCGACCCCGCCGAGGCGGAGGCGCTGCCGGCCTTCGGCCTCGTCGAGCTCGACGATCTCGAGGGCGGCGGCCGCCGCGTGGTCCTGCTGCGCCCGAGCCTGCGCCGGGCCTGGATCGCCCGGGAGCGGGACCGGGTCGCCGCCCTGGAGCGCGCCGCCGCGCCCTTCGCGCGCCGGGTCTTCCGACTCGCCGGGCGCTTCGACGCCCAGGCGCTGACCCGCCACCTGATGACGACCTGAGCATGGGCGCGCGCGGTCCCGCCCTCCTGCCGGCCGGCCTCTTCGCCAGCCTCCGCGCCAGCCTCCGCGCCGGTGTCCTGGCCGGTGTCCTGGCCGGTGTCCTGGCCGGCGTCCTGGCCGCGCCGCTCGTCCTGACGGCCGGCCCGGCCGCCGCGCAGGTGCGCTCCGTCGAGGTGCGCAGCCCGCGGCCCTTCGGGATCTTCCTGGGCGACCTGGTCGAGGCGCAGGTGGAGATCCTGGCCGATCCCGACTTCCGGCTGCAGCGCGCGACCCTGCCCCGGCCCGGTCCGGTGACCTACTGGCTCGACCTGCGCGCCGTCGCGGTCGACGAGGCCCCGGCGGCCGGCGGCCGGCGGGTGCGCCTCCGCCTCACCTACCAGAGCTTCTACGCCGCCCTCGACGCCCGCACCCTGGAGGTGCCGGGCTTCCCCCTGACGCTGGCGAGCGAGGCGGCGACCGGGCTCACCACCGCGGCCGTCCAGGTGCCGGGCTGGAGCCTCGGCGTCTCGCCCCTGCGGGAGGTGCAGCCGCAGCGGCGCGAGGATCCGGCCGAGTACCTGCGCCCGGACGGGCGGAGCGGGCGGGTCGATCCCGGGCCGGACGTCGCGGCGGCGGCGGGTCTCGGCGCCCTCGCGGGCCTCGCCGCGCTGGCGCTGGCGCACGACCGGGCCTGGGGACCGTTCCGGCAGCGGCGGGGCCGGCCCTTCGCGGCGGCTCTGCGCGCGCTCCGGCGGCAGCGGGCGGGGGCCGGGCCCGATCAGGCCTACCGGGCGGCGCTGCTGGCCCTGCACCGGGGCCTCGACCTGACCGACGGGAGGCGGGTGCTGGCCGACGATCTCGGCACCTTCCTCGCCCGGCACGGGGCCTTCCGGGACCAGGCGGCGGGGCTCGCGCGCTTCTTCGAGGCCTCGCGCCTCGCCTTCTTCGGCGGCCGCCTGCCGGCCGCGCGCGCGGCCTGGCCCCGCGCCGAGGCCGAGGCGCTCCTGGCGCGGCTCGCGGCGGCGGAGCGGAGCGCGTGAGGCCGTGACCGATCTCCTCGCCCGCCTCGGCGCGACCGATCCCTGGGTCCTGTGGCTGCTGCCGCTGGCGCTGCTGCCGCTGGCCCGCTCGGCCCTGCGCCGGACGGCCGTCCCGTCCGTCGCCGCCGCCCCGGCCGATCCCGTCTCGGCCTGGCTCGGCCGGGCGCTGACGCTCGCCGGCGTCCTGGCCATCGCCGGCCTGATCGTGGCCCTGGCGGGCCCCTACCGGAGGGGCGCGCGGATCGAGCGCCTCGGCATCGGCGCGCAGGTCTCGCTGCTGATCGACCGCTCGGGCAGCATGAACGAGACCTTCGCGGGCCGGCAGCCCTCCGGCGCCGAGGAATCGAAGGCCGCGGCCTCCCGGCGCCTGCTGGCCGATTTCGTCGGCGCCCGGGCGCACGACCTGTTCGCCGTGACGGCCTTCTCCACCGCGCCGATGCTGGTCATGCCGATGACCGACCGACACGACGCCGTGCGGGCGGCGATCGCCGCCATCGACCGGCCCGGCCTCGACTACACCAATATCGGCCGGGGCCTCGGCATGGCCCTGTCGCAATTCGGAATCGATGTCGGCGCGTCGCGGGTGCTCCTGCTGGTCTCCGACGGTGCGGCGGTGATCGACCCGCGCATCCAGGACCAGCTGCGCGCCGCGGTCGCGCGGATCCGGCCGAACCTGTACTGGCTGTTCCTGCGCACCCAGGGATCGCCCGGCATCGCCGACCGGCCGGCCGGCGAGGACACGCCCCAGGCCGCGCCGGAGCGCCATCTCGACCTGTTCTTCAAGAGCCTCGGCGTGCCCTACCGCGCCTTCGAGGCCGAGGGCGCCGAGGCGGTGGCCGCCGCCATCCGGCAGATCGAGGCCCTGGAGCGGGACCCGATCCCCTACGTCGAGGAGCGCCCGCGCCGGGACCTGACCGGGCTCGCCGCCGCGCTCGCCGCCCTGGGCCTCGCGCTGCTTGTCCTGGCCAAGCTCGCGGAGGTGGACCTCGCGGGGGCCACGGCCGGTGCGGAGACCGCGGCGGAAGCCGCGGACGCGGCGGCGCGGAGGGCGGCATGAGCGCCGGCGCCCTCCTC
>NZ_JBKFBI010000277.1:0-2426 GCF_053346095.1 Methylobacterium sp. A52T
AGCGCGCCCGGCCCTTCGACCTCGCCCGGGCCCCGCTCCTGCGCCTCGTCCTGGTCCGCACCGGACCGGACCGCCACCACCTCGTGCTCACCGTCCACCACCTGATCCTCGACGGATGGAGCACCGCACGCCTCGTCGCCGAGGTGCTCGCCCGCTACCGCGGAGAGGAGCCCGAGCCCGTCACAGGACGCTTCGCCGACTACCTCGCCTGGCTCGCCCGCCAGCCGCGGGCCGCCGCCGAGCGCTTCTGGCAGCACGCCCTCGCCGGCCTCGACGCACCCACCCGCCTCGCCGACACCTTCGACCCGCCCGGCACGCCCGGCACGCCCGGCGCCCGCGACGGACAGCGGCAGCCCGGCCAAGGCGAAGTCCGGCATCACGGCGAGGTCCGGCACCGGGTGCCGCCCGCCGCGACCGGGCGGCTGCTCGCCCGGGCCCGGGCCGCCCACCTCACCCTCAACACCTGCGTCCAGGCCGCCTGGGCCCGGCTCGTGGCCGCCCGCACCGGGCAGGCGCGCGTCGCCTTCGGCACGACCGTGGCCGGGCGCCCGGCCGACCTGCCCGGGGCCGAGACCGTGCTCGGGCTGTTCATCAACACCCTGCCGATGGTCGTGGACCTCGACCCGGCCCGGCCCCTCGGCGCATGGCTGGCGGGCGTGCAGGAGGCCGGTCTCGGCCTGCGCGAGCACGGCCACCTGCCCCTGGCCGCGATCCAGCGCCTCGCCGGCCCCGCGGGCGCGGGGACGGGCACAGGCACGGGCACAGGGACGGGCACAGGTACGGGCGGCCTGTTCGACAGCCTCGTGGTGTTCGAGAACTACCCCGTCGACCAGGCCCTCGCCGCCGCGCGCCACAGCCGGGACGGCGACGGAAACGGCGACGGAAACGGCGACGGAAACGGGAACGGCGACGCTGCCGACCCGCACGCCTTGCGACTCGGCCCGGCCATCGTCGCCGAGACCACGCACTACCCCGTCACCCTGGTGGTCCACCCGGAGGCCGGCCCCGACGGGACGCGGCTGGCCCTGCGCCTGAGCTACGCCGCCGACCGCCTGGGACACGCGGAGGCCGAGGCGCTGCTCGCCGCCTTCGTGGCCCAGCTCGCCGCCCTGGCCGAGGCCGACCCGGCAACTCCGCTCGGGGCGCTGCCGCCGCCGCTGCCCGACAGCGACCGGGCGGTGGTCGGGTCGGCGAACGCGACCGCCCGGGCCTACCCGGACGGCGCCGGCGACGTCCTCGCCGCCTTCGCCGGCCACTTGGCGCACGACCCGGACGCGATCGCGGTGACCGACGCGCGCGGCGCGCTCACCCGCCGCGCCCTCGACAGCGCGGCCTCCGCGCTGGCCCGCCGCCTCGCGCGCGCCGGGGCCGGTCCCGACACTCTGGTCGGCGTCGGGCTGGAGCGGTCCTGCGCACTGCTCGTCGCCTGGCTCGCCGTGCTCAAAACGGGGGCCGCGATCCTGCCCCTCAACCCCGAGCTGCCGCGTCCGCGCCTCGTCGCGACCGCCCGAGAGGCGGCCCTGCGCCTCCTCGTCACCGAGTCCGGCCCGGCCGCGTGGATGCCCGGGCCGGCGGAGCTTCCGGACCTGCGGGTCCTCACCCCGGATCCGGGAGGGGCGGCGGACGATCCGGCCCTGCCGGCCGCGGCGGCGCACCCGGACGCCCTGGCCTACCTCGTCTACACGTCCGGCTCGACCGGCACGCCCAAGGGCTGCGCCAACACCCGCGCCGCCATCGCCAACCGCCTCGCCTGGATGCGGGCCCATTTCGCGGTCGGCCCCGCCGACGTGATCCTGCACAAGACCCCGGTCTCCTTCGACGTCGCCGTCTGGGAGATCCTCCTGCCCCTCGTCAGCGGCGCCCGCCTCGTCATGGCGCCGCCGCAGGCCCACCGCGACCCGGACGCGCTGGCCGCCCTGATCCGGCGGGACGCGGTGACGATCGTGCACTTCGTGCCCGCCCTGCTGGAGGCGTTCCTGGCGTCCGGCCGGCTCGCCGCCTGCCCGAGCCTGTCCCGCATCGTGTGCAGCGGCGAGGCGCTCGCCCCCGACCTCGCGGCCGCCGTCCGCGCCCAGAGCCGGGCTGACCTGGCGAATCTCTACGGGCCGACGGAGGCGGCCATCGACGTCAGCGCCTGGACCTGCGGGCCCGAGCCGGACGCCCCGCGGGTGCCGATCGGGCACCCGATCGCCAACACGCAGCTCCACGTCCTCGACGAGGCGCTGCACCCGGTGCCGGTGGGGGTGGTGGGCGAGCTCTACATCGGCGGCACCGGCCTCGCCCGCGGCTATCTCGCACGCCCCGGCCTGACCGCCGAGCGCTTCGTGCCCGACCCGTTCGGAAGGCCCGGCGCGCGCCTCTACCGCACCGGGGACCGCGCCGCACGCCGCCCCGACGGCGCCCTCGACTACCGCGGACGCGCCGAC
>NZ_JBKFBI010000278.1:0-2324 GCF_053346095.1 Methylobacterium sp. A52T
CCCACCCAGACCGCAGCCGCCCCGCCCGGGGCAGGGCCCCGCCCCGCCCTGTCCGGATGAGTCCGGAGCGTCAGAGGGTGCGGCGGATCTCCTCGACCCGGTAGCACTCGATCACGTCGCCCGCGCGCATGTTCTCGAAGTTCTCGAAGGCCATGCCGCACTCCTGACCGGAGGTGACTTCCTTCGCGTCGTCCTTGAAGCGCTTGAGCGTCTTGAGCTTGCCCTCGTGGATCACGACGCTGTCGCGGATGAGGCGGACATGCGCGCCGCGCTCCACGATGCCGTCGGTGACGCGGCAACCCGCGACCTTGCCGACCTTCGAGACCTCGAAGACCTCCTGGATCGTCGCCTCGCCCAGGCGCTCCTCGCGGAGCGTCGGCGGCAGCATCCCCGACAGCGTGGCTTTGATGTCGTCCACGAGGTCGTAGATGATGTTGTAGTAGCGGATCTCGATGCCCGCCCGCTCGGCGGCCTCGCGGGCCTCCTTGTGGGCGCGCACGTTGAAGCCGATGACGACGGCCTTCGAGGCCTGCGCCAGGGTGATGTCCGACTCGGTGATGCCGCCGACGCCGGCCAGGAGGATGCGGGCCGCGACCTCGTCGTTGCCGAGCTTCTCCAGGGCGCCCGAGATCGCCTCGACCGAGCCCTGCACGTCGCCCTTGATGACGACCGGCAGCTCCTTGCGGCCGGCGCCTTCCTTGAGGTCGCGCATCATGTCGACCAGCGAGCGGTTGGCACCGCCGGTCCGCGCGTTCTGACGCTCCCGCTTCTGACGGGCGCGGTACTCGGTGACCTCGCGGGCGCGGGCCTCGTTCGGCACCACGATCACGCGGTCGCCGGCATCCGGCGTGCCGTTGAAGCCCAGAACCTCGACCGGAACGGAGGGGCCGGCGTACTGCACGTTCTCGCCGAGATCGTCGATCAGGGCGCGCACGCGGCCCCACTCGGCGCCCGCGACGACGATGTCGCCGGTGAACAGGGTGCCGCGCTGGACCAGGACCGTGGCCACGGGGCCGCGGCCGCGGTCGAGCTGGGCCTCGATGACCGTGCCCTCGCCGTCGCGCTTCTCGTTGGCGCGCAGGTTCATGATCTCGGCCTGGATCTGGATGCCCTCCAGGAGCTGCGGCAGGCCGGCGCCGGTCTTGGCCGAGACCTCGAACTCGAGGGTCTCACCGCCCATCGACTCGACCTGGATGTCGTGCTGCAGCAGCTCCGTGCGGACCCGCTCCGGCTTGGCGTCCGGCTTGTCGATCTTGTTGACCGCGATGATCATCGGGACACCGGCCGCCTTGGCGTGCTGGATGGCCTCGATGGTCTGGGGCATCACGCCGTCATCGGCCGCCACCACGATCACCACGATGTCGGTGACCTTGGCGCCGCGGGCGCGCATCGACGTGAACGCCGCGTGGCCGGGTGTGTCGATGAAGGTGATCATGTCGCCGGAGGGCGCCGCGACCTGATAGGCGCCGATGTGCTGGGTGATGCCGCCGGCCTCGCCCTCGACCACGTTCTCCTTGCGGATCGCGTCGAGCAGCGACGTCTTGCCGTGGTCGACGTGGCCCATGATGGTGACCACCGGCGGACGGGGATCGAGATCCTCCTCCAGATCCGGCTCGTCGGAGGAGAGGCCCTCCTCGACGTCGGACTCGGCGACGCGGCGCACCGTGTGGCCGAGTTCCTCGGCGATGAGCTGGGCGGTGTCCGAGTCGATCACGTCGGTGATCTTGTGGATCTGCCCCTGCTTCATCAGCAGACGGATCACGTCCACGGCCCGCTCCGACATGCGGTTGGCGAGTTCCTGGATGGTGATCGTCTCGGGGATCGTCACCTCGCGGGACAGCTTCTCCTTCTGCTCCACGTGGCCGCGGCCGCTCATGCGCTGCTGGCGGCGCCGGAATGAGGCGACGGAGCGCGTCCGCTCCTCCTCGCCCGAGGTCGCGTTGGCGATGGTCAGGCGGCCGCGGTTGCGGTCGCCGCCCGGGGATTTCGGGGTCTTCGGAGGCGCGATGATCTTGAGCGGCATGCCGGGACGGCGGATCACCCGCTTGGTCTCGGACTCGTCCTCGTTGGTCTGGGCACCGCGACCGGCGGGGCGTGCCGCGGCGGCCGCTCCGGCGGGACGCGCGGCGGTCGCCGGCGTCGCGCTCTTCTCGGGCTCGGGCGCCGGAGCCGGACGGGCCATGAAGTTGAGGTCGCGCGGCTTGCGCGAATCGGCCGTGATGGTCTTGCGCGGCTCGCCCGTGGAGGGGCGCGGCGTCAGCGGCGGGCGCGGAGCGGCCGGAGCCGCGGCGGAGGCAGCCGGGCGCACGGCGGCCGGACGGGCC
>NZ_JBKFBI010000279.1:0-2320 GCF_053346095.1 Methylobacterium sp. A52T
CCGCGCACCGGCGGCCGCGGCCGCCTGACAGCACGGCGAGGAGACGTTTCCAGGTTGCGAGGACGATGAGAGTTGATGGCGAACCGGTCAGACCGGGAGCCGGGACACCCCGCCGGCTGTCCAGGGCGTCATAGCCCGAAAAGCAGAGTGGGACCCAGCTCGCGGATACCATCAGGGCCAGCGGTCAACATGAACGACTGCATCAACAGGCCGGACACAAGACTGCACCCGACCCACGCGTCAGAAGCTCAATTCGCCACTTGCAATGCGGGAGCCATCCACACAGGACGTTTCACAATCCGCCCACACCGGAAATTCCCCGGGCATCGGATATCGCTTGAAAGCGGAAGCTTGTCACGGTTTCGCTGCCGCGAGCAGGCTTCAGGGGAACGGCCCGCTTCATCAGAGCGGGCCGTTCCTTTTGTGCCTGCCGTCTTTCAGGCTGCCCCAGGACCCCAAAGATTGTCACTCTAGGCCCTGAGGAAGCTCGCGATAGCCTCGGCGATGTCCTTGGCATGCGTCTCCAGGGCGAAATGCCCCGTGTCGAAGAAACGGACCTGGGCATCCGGAATGTCGCGCCGGAACGCTTCCGCGCCGGCCGGCAGGAAGAACGGGTCGTTCCGGCCCCAGATCGCCAGCAGCCGCGGCCGGTGCGTTCGGAAGTAGGCCTGGAAGCCGGGGTAGAGCGCCACGTTGCTCGCATAGTCGCCGAACAGGTCGAGCTGGATCTCGTCGACCCCCGGCCTCTGGATGTACCACGCGTCCAGCGCGCTGCCGTCCGGCGAGACCAACGACGTGTCCGGCACGCCGTGCTCGTACTGCCAGCGGATCGAGGTGGGAGTGAGCAGCTCGCGCAGCGCCTGCCGGTTGGCGTCGCTTCGGTCCCGCCAGTAACGCTGGATCGGGTTCCAGCCCTCGCTCAGCCCTTCCTCGTAGGCATTGCCGTTCTGCGAGATGATGGCGGTCACCCGCTCGGGATGCGCCATGGCGACCCGGAAACCGGTGGGCGCGCCGTAATCGAAGACGTAGAGCGCGTAGGTCTTCAATCCGATGACCTCCGTGAAGCGGCCGATGACCTTCGCCAGCGCGTCGAAGGTGTAGCCGAAGGCGGCGCGCGGCTTGATCTCGGACAGCCCGAATCCCGGCAGGTCGGGGGCGACGAGGTGGAAGCGGTCGGCGAGCAGCGGGATCAGGTCGCGGAACATGTGGCCGGACGAGGGGAAGCCGTGCAGCAGCAGGAGCGCCGGCTTCGTCGGGTCGCCGGCCTCCCGGTAGAAGACCGTGTGGCCGTCGACGTCGACGGTGCGATAGGCGGTCTGGCTCATCGTTTGCCCTCCGGTGCGGCCAGTGCAGCCCCTGCTGCACGCCGTCGATGACCCTTGGATACAGACTTGCTCCCTCCGGGATAATCTGGCTTATTCGGGAGTGACAGTTGCTGAAAACGAGAGGGTGGATGGATCGCCTGGAGGCCATGACGATCCTGGTCGCGGCCGTGGAAGCCGGAAGCCTGTCGGCCGCCGGACGCAAGCTCGGCATTCCCTTGCCCAGCGTGAGCCGCAAGATCGCGGACCTGGAAGCTCATCTCGGGGCCCGGCTCCTCGTGCGCACCACCCGCAAGCTCACCCCGACAGACGCGGGGGCCGCCTACGTCGAGGCGTGCCGGCGCCTCCTGGGCGGGGTCGAGGAGACCGAGCGCGCGGTGAAGGGCGAGTACACTGAGCCCCGCGGCGAACTGAGGATGACGGCTCCGCTGGTCTTCGGGCGGCTGCACGTCCTGCCGGTGGTCTCGGCCTTCCTGTCCCGGTTCCCCGACATCACCGTGCGCCTCGTCCTCACCGACCGGGCCCTGGACCTCGTGGAGGATCACGTGGACCTGGCGGTCCGCATCTCGCACCTGCCGGACAGCGACCTGGTGACGGCGCGGCTGGGCACGGTCACGCGCGTGGTCTGCGGCAGTCCCGACTTCCTCGCCGCTCACGGGACGCCCCGGACCCTGTCGGACCTCGCCGACATCCCGTGCGTGACCTTCAGCGACCTGGCCGCCGGCCCGGCCTGGCACTTCGCCACGCCCGACAGGAAGGCCGTCCAGGTGGTCCAGGTGCGCTCCCGCCTCCAGGTCAACACGGCCGAGGCGGCGCCCGACGCGGCCGCGGCCGGCGTCGGCCTCACGCAGGTCCTGTCGTACCAGGCGGCGCCCCTCGTCGCAGCAGGGCGCCAGGTCCTCGTGCTGCGGTCCTTCGAGCTCGAACCGGTCCCGGTCAGCGTTGTCCATGTCGGGCATGGACGCCTTCCGCTGAAGATTCGGGCGTTCCTCGACTTC
>NZ_JBKFBI010000028.1:0-48728 GCF_053346095.1 Methylobacterium sp. A52T
GAACGCCGTCGCCGCGCCGGCGACGACGATGGCGGCCGCGACCGCGTCTCTCAGAACTCGCTTCATGGCCTCTTCCTCCTGCGGTGGTCGGAACGCCGTCGACGCCCACGCCGGCCCGCAACGGGGTCCTGAGGCGAACCGTTCCCTCCCGCGGCACCGTGGACGCGCGGCCGGTGACACCGACCTGCGCTGTCCTCGGCTAAGTCGGATCACGGCCTTGCGATCGGGCGCGTCACCTGTAACGTCGCGCCGCACCAAGAAGAGACCGGCCTCGGCCGGCACCAAGATTGATCGACGGAGACGCCATGTCCGCCTCGCGCGACGATACGATCGGTATCGCACCGAGCGACCTCGATGATGCCGCAGACCGCAAGCGCCGGATCTGGGCGATCGTCGGCTCGTCGTCGGGCAATCTCGTCGAGTGGTACGATTTCTACTGCTACGCGTTCTTCGCGCTCTATTTCGCGCCGGCCTTCTTCCCGAAGGGCGATTCGACCAGTCAGCTCCTGCAGACCGCCGGCATCTTCGCGGTGGGCTTCTTCATGCGGCCGATCGGCGGCTGGCTGTTCGGGCGCATCGCCGACCGCGTCGGCCGCCGGACCTCGATGGTCATCTCGGTGCTGATGATGTGCTTCGGCTCGCTGCTAATCGGCATCCTGCCGACCTACGAGCATGTCGGCACGCTGGCGCCGGTGCTGCTGCTGCTCGCGCGCATGCTCCAGGGCCTGTCGGTCGGCGGCGAGTACGGCACCTCGGCGACCTACATGAGCGAGGTCGCGATCAAGGGGCGGCGCGGCTTCTTCGCCTCGTTCCAGTACGTGACGCTGATCGGCGGCCAGCTCCTCGCCTCGCTGGTCCTGGTGCTGCTGCAGACGGTGATGACCGGTCCGGAACTCACCGCCTGGGGCTGGCGCATCCCGTTCTTCATCGGCGCCGCGCTGGCGGTCGTCGCGCTCTATCTCCGGCGCTCCCTGGCCGAGACGAAGGACAGCAGCGACAAGGAGACCGCCGGCACCTTCGCCGCGCTGGCCAAGCACTGGCGGGCGTTCCTGGTCGTGGTCGCCTACACGGCCGGCGGCTCCCTGAGCTTCTACACGTTCACGACGTACATGCAGAAGTACCTCGTCAACACCGCCGGCATGCCGAAGACGTCGGCCTCGCAGACGATGACGGTGGTGCTGTTCGTCTACATGATCATCCAGCCGATCTTCGGCGCGCTCTCCGACAAGATCGGCCGCAAGGCGAACATGCTGCTCTACAGCGGCCTCGGCACGCTCATGGTGGTGCCACTGATGACGGCCCTCGGCACCAACAAGGACCCCTACCTCGCCTTCGCGCTGATCACCCTCGGGCTCGCCGTGGTGTCGTTCTACACGGGCATCAGCGGCATCGTGAAAGCCGAGCTGTTCCCCACCAACGTCCGGGCGCTCGGGGTCGGCCTCTCCTACGCGATCGCCAACGCCACCTTCGGCGGCACCGCCGAGTTCGTCGCCCTGTGGTTCAAGGACGCCGGCATGGAGAGCACGTTCTTCTGGTACGTGACCGTCCTGATGGCGATCGCCTTCGTGGCCTCGCTGATCATGCCGAACCCCAAGGTCCACGGCTATCTCGACGGCGCGGGCACCGTGGAGGAGGCGCTGGGGAAGAAGCCGCGCCTCGCCCACGCCTGATGGGACGCCCGGCTGGACCGGGCCGGACTTTCACGCTGATATGCCTCCCGCCGGGCGCGCCAGACGCCCGCGGGAGGACGCCATGTCGAGGAACGCCGCCGCCGGGGCGCTGGCCCTGCTCTGTCTCGCCATTGCATCCCCGTCCGGGGCCGCCGAGCCGGGTGCCGCCGAGCCCGCAGCCGCCGACCGGCCGTCTAGGCCGACGCGGCCCGCGGGCTACTTCTTCGTCGGCGGCCGCTACGCCACCGCGGGCGGCAAGACGACGGCGTCCGGCCAGATGTACGTGGAGTACCGCGTTCCGGAGCGGGTGACGCAGCCCTACCCGATCGTCCTGGTGCACGGCACCGCCCAGACCGGGACCAACTTCCTCGGGACGCCCGACGGCCGGCCGGGCTGGGCCGACCGCTTCGCCGCGCAGGGCTTCGCGGTCTACGTCGTCGACCAGGTCGGTCGCGGCCGCTCGGGCGGCGACCCGGACACCTACGGCCCCTACGCCCGCCTGCCCGCCGAGGATCTGGAGATGGTGTTCACCGGGCAGGAGCGCTCCGCGCTCTACCCGCAGGCGAAGCTCCACACGCAGTGGCCGGGCGGCGCCGGGATCCGCGGCAACGCCGCCTTCGACCAGTTCTACCTCTCTCAGGTGCCCTACATCGCCAGCGCGCTGCGGAGCGAGGAGCTGGTCGACCCGGCGCTGATCGCCCTGCTGGAGAAGATCGGCCCGGCGATCCTGCTGACCCACTCGCAGGCGGGCGTCTTCGGCTGGGCGGTGTCGGATCAGCGGCCCGACCTCGTGAAGGCGCACGTGGCCGTCGAGCCGAACGGGCCGACCTTCTACGACATCCGCTTCAAGGGCGGCGCGGACTGGTACGAGCGCGTCGGCGAGGCCCGGGCGCGACCCTACGGCATCACCCGGGTGCCGCTGCACTTCGAGCCGCCGGTGAGCGGCCCGGCGGACCTGACGGTTGTCCAGGCGGAGAGCGCCGCCGCGCCCGACAGGATCCGCTGCTGGCTCCAGGCCGAGCCCGCGCGCCGATTGCCGAACCTCGCCCGGGTGCCGGCGGTGATCGTGACCGCCGAGGCGTCGTTCCGGGCCACGATGGACGATTGCACGGCGGCCTTCCTGACCCAGGCGGGCGCGAAGCCGGACCGGCTGGCGCTCGCCGAGCACGGCATCCGCGGCAACGGCCACATGATGATGCTGGAATCGAACAGCGACGCCGTGGCGGACGCGATCGCCGGCTGGATCCAGGGCCGGGTCCAAGTCCAAGTTCAGGGCCAAGTCGGGGCGCCGGCCCGGCCTTAACCCGCCGCTTACCCTGCCGGGCCAGGGTGCCCCCGTCATCCGACGAGGGACTGCATGACCGACATGACCGACACCGTGGGCGTCGCGGGCGACCGCATCCGCTCGATCATCGAGCGCGTGGAACGGCTGGAGGAGGAGATCAAGGACCTGATGGAGGCCAAGAAGGAGGTCTTTGCCGAGGCCAAGGGCGAGGGTCTCGACTTGAAGGTGCTCAAGGAGATCCTGAAGATCCGCAAGCAGGACAAGGACGAGCGCGACGAGCAGGAGACGCTCCTCGACGTCTACCTGCGCGCCATGGACGCGCCGTCGCCGGCCCCGATCGCCGCGGCGGCCTGACAGGCTCGACCGGGTGCGGCGTCGGGCGCCGCACCTCCCGTCCCGACCCCGAAGCTACGCCGCGAGATAGGCGGCGATGTTGCGCCGGATCCGCTCCAGGGGCTCCTCGGCCGGGTCCGGCAGGACGAAGCGCTTGCCCGTGATCGTCTCGTAGGCGCGGATGTAGACCGCGGCGGTCTCCAGGACGACCTCGGCGGGGATCTCGGGGATCGGGTCCTTGTAGGGGTCGCAGCGGGCGACGACCCAGTTGCGCACGAAGTCCTTGTCGAAGCTCTCCGGGGCCGAACCCGCGGCGAAGCGCTCGGGATAGCTCTGCGCGAACCAGTACCGGCTGCTGTCCGGCGTGTGGATCTCGTCGGCGAGGACGATCCGGCCCTCGGGATCCGTGCCGAACTCGTACTTCGTGTCGGCCAGGATCAGGCCGCGCTCCGCCGCCAGGGCCGTGCCGCGCGCGAACAGCGCCAGGGCCGCCCCCGACACGGTCTCCCACTGCGCGCGCGTCAGCAACCCGCGCTCGAGGATCTCCGCCTCGGTGAGCGGTTCGTCGTGGCCGCCGTCGAACGCCTTGGTGGTCGGCGTGATGATCGCCTCCGGCAGGCGCTGGTTCGGCCGCATCCCGTCGGGGAAGGTGTGGCCGTACATGTCCCGCTCGCCCGCGCGGTAGCGCGTCAGGATCGAGGTCGACGTGGTGCCCGCGAGGTAGCCGCGCACCACCACCTCCACCGGCAGGATCTCCAGGCGCCGGCCGACCACGACGTTGGGATCGGGATAGGCGAGGACGTGGTTCGGGCACAGGTCGGCGGTCTGCTCGAACCAGTAGCGGGCGGTCTGGGTCAGGACCTGGCCCTTGAACGGGATCGCCGCGAGCGCCCGGTCGAAGGCGCTGATCCGGTCCGAGGTGATGAGGATGCGCCGGCCGTCGGGAAGGTCGTAATTGTCCCGGACCTTGCCGCGGTAGTGCCGGGGCAGCTCGGGCAGGGTCGCGTCGCGCAGGACCTGATGCGCGTGCGGGGCGAGATCTGCCGTGTTCATCGGGCTTTCCGTCAGGCTGAACGGCGACCGCGCCGCCGGACTTCTGTGCGCGGACGGGCCGGGAAATTCCAGTCCCGGCCTCACCGAGGGCGCCCGGCGCCAGCCCTCGCCCTGGTCGCGCCCGGCCGGGACCCTACACTTGGACGGGGACCAACGACGGTGGACGACCGGCCGCGCGACGCCGAGCGCTTCTGCCGGACGGCCGAGGCGCGATGTACGAGACACCCCAACCGTCGGGCAGAGACCCTTTCCTGCGCCGGATAGAGACCGTGGCCCTGTTCCGGCTGTCCGACGCGGAGCGCGCCGCCCTCGTCGCGCTCCCGCTGCAGGTCGCCCAGTTCGAACCCAACCAGGACATCATCCGGGAGGGCGACCGGCCGTCCCGGAGCTTCGCGCTGCTCAGCGGTATCGCCTGCACCTACAAGTCGACGCGCGCGGGCAAGCGTCAGGTGATGAGCTACCACGTCCCCGGGGACGTGCCGGATTTCCAGAGCCTGTTCCTGGAGGTGCTCGACATCAACATCGCCACGGTGAGCGCCTGCCGACTCGGCTTCGTCCAGCACGACACCGTCCGGGCGATGCTGCGGGCGCACCCGCGCCTCAACGAGGTGTTCTGGCGCGCGACGCTGATGGACGCCGCTCTGGTCCGGGAATGGATGCTCAACACCGGGCGGCGGGAAGCGTATGCCCGGATGGCCCACCTGTTCTGCGAATTGATGACTCGCCTCGACGCCGTCGGGCTGGCACCCGACCGGACCTGCGACCTGCCGATGACGCAGCCCGAACTCGCGGATGCCCTCGGGATCACGTCGGTCCACGTCAATCGGACGATCCGCGACCTCAAGGCCGCCGGCCTGGTCACGCTCCGGGGTCGCCGCCTCACCGTCCACGACTGGGCCGGGCTGCAGGAAGCGGCCGAGTTCGATCCGACCTATCTGCACCTGCGCGATGCGGAGACGCGCTGATCGACGCACGTCAGCTGCAGCCAAGCGTTGTCGGAAAATCGAGGATCTCGCTCGCCGGCTCTACCGATCCGATGGTCGGGCGCTCAGCGGGATGATGGTGCCCAGGGACGGAGTCGAACCGCCGACACTGCGATTTTCAGTCGCATGCTCTACCAACTGAGCTACCTGGGCGTCGTCCGCGCCGGTGCCGGCCTCGGACGTCGCGGGGTATAGTGAGTGCTTGGCGGCCTGTCCAGCCTCCGGTGACATCGACGGGACCGGAAGGCCGAAAAATTCAGCGCTCCGGATCCGGCGGGGGCGGCGGCGCGTCGGGATCGAGCTCCTCGGGAATCGCGTAGCGCTCGTTGAGCCAGCGCCCCAGATCGACGTCGGCGCAGCGCTGGGAGCAGAACGGCCGGAAGTCCGGCGTGGAGGGCTGCCGACAGATCGGACAGGGGGGCGGCCGGCGCTCCCGGGTCATGCGAGGGCGCCCCACCCGGCCCGCACGGGATAGCCCTCCCCGTCGAGCAGGCTCAGGGTCTCGTAGAGCGGCAGGCCGACCACGCCGCTGTAAGAGCCGACCAGCTTGACCACGAAGGCCCCGGCCAGTCCCTGGATCGCGTAGCCGCCGGCTTTGCCGCGCCACTCGCCCGAGGCCACGTAGCCCTGGATGTCCCGGCCCGAGAGCCGCTTGAAACGGACGCGGCTCTCGACGATCCGCTCGCGGCGCCCGCGGGGCGAGAGCACGCAGACCGCCGTGTAGACCCGGTGCTGCCGGCCCGAGAGCAGGCGCAGGCAATCCGCGGCCTCGTCGGGGATCTCGGCCTTCGGCAGGACGCGCCGCCCGACCGCGACGACCGTGTCGGCCGAGAGGAGCCAGGTCGGCGTCGTCGTGTCCTCCAGGTGGAGCGCCGCCTCGGCGGTCGCGAGCTTCGTCCGCGCGAGGCGACGCGCCAGCTCGCGCGGCGGCTCGGCCTTGCGCGGGGTCTCGTCGATCTCGGCGGGCAGGAGCGCCGCGGGCTCGATCCCGATCTGCTGGAGCAGCGCGAGACGGCGGGGCGAAGCGGACGCGAGCACGAGTCGCGCCGTCGGCTCATGCGTCGCGCCGATCGCTTCAGGTTTGGCGTCCATGATGTCCCGTTCGCACAATCGACCGGAGCCGCGCGACCGGAGCCGTGCGCGCCCTGCGCGGCGGCACTTCGTCGGCCGGGACAGGCTCGATGCGCCTGCCTGATAAGGGATGGGGTCCGGCTTGTGAACTCGAACGGGTCGCGACGCCCTGGCGAACGCGCGTCGATTCGGCTGCGCGATCCCGCGCGGTTCGGCGCGTCCGCGGGCAGCGTTGCTCAGGTCTGGCGGCGCCTCGGCGTGATCGGGGCGCCGGGGAGTCCGGCTCAGAGCCCGGTGCGGGAGCATCCGCAAGACCAGCGCAAGATGTCGAGGCGGCACGTAACCCATCGTTAACCACGATCGACCCAGGATGGCGTCAGTCCAATGGGATCGTCATCGATGCTGAACGCTGACCCGCTCGTGCCGCGCCCGAAGCTCGTCAATGCGGCCCTGCTCGCCCGCGCCCTCGACGGGCTCCGACCGCAGGTCGCCTCGCCGATCGAGATGTGGCAGCGCCTCACCGACCAGTACGTGGTGGATCTCGACGCGGTCGCGGCGCTCCTGCCCGCCGACGAGCCGGAGACGCGCTGGCTTCCCGCCCGCGACTGAAACCGGCCCGGACGGCACTGCATCGCTCAAGCGACGCGTCGTGCTGCGGTGGCACATGACGTGCTTCAAGTCTTCAGCAACCGGAGGAAGCGACCAGGCAACGACAACGCGGTGGCTCGCACGCCGGAGCACCCCGCGGACCTTTCGATCACTCGAAGCTGAGGTCCGTCATGTCGGAATTGCTCTCCGTTGCCCTCGTCTGTGCCGGCACGCTGCTGGCTCAGGACTGCTCGCGCGACACCGCCCTCGACGTCATCGTCGCGCCGGCGCACACGCCGATGGAATGCCTGATGCACGCCCAGACGATGGCCGCCCAGGCCGGGTTGCCCGGGGGCAGCGACCGGTACCTCAAGGTCGCCTGCGAGCATCGTCGGAGCGAGGCCGATCCGCGCCCGGTCGTTCGCCGCGCCTCGTGACGGCGGGGTGTGCCAGGCGATTCGGCACACCCGATTGTGATCGGCGCCGCGCGTGGTGCATCAAAGTCACGTCACGACAATTCTTGTTCGCATCCGCCTATCGGACAGTTGCCGCCCCCGGGAACGGGACCCATCCTGCACGGCCACGCTGATGCAACCCTCACTTAGGCATCCGCCAACGTTGCCGCCCCGATGGCCCGCGTGCCGGGCAGGGCTCAAGCGAGTGCCTGCCCGATGCTGTACGACGCGTTCGATCTGCAGACCGACATGGCCGCCCAGACCCGGGCGTGGGGGCGGCTGCTGAACGACATCTGGTCGCCCTGGGTCGGGTGGGGCGAGCCGGCGACCTGGATGTCCGCCGGGGCCCGGATGATGATGCGCGCCGGCCTGACCTTCGCGCGGCCGCCCTACGGCATCGAGTCGGTGAATGTCGGGAACCGGAGCGTCCCGGTCTCCGAGGAGGCGGTCGAGGTCACGCCCTTCGCCACGCTGCTCCACTTCAAGAAGGACATCCACACCGAGCAGCCCAAGGTGCTGATGGTGGCGCCGATGTCCGGCCACTTCGCCACGCTGCTCCGCGCGACCGTGCGCACCATGCTGCCCGACCACGACGTCTACATCACCGACTGGCACAACGCCCGGGACGTGCCGCTCTCCGACGGGACGTTCGGCTTCGACGACTACGTGAGCCACCTCATCCAGTTCCTGCGGACCATGGGCGAAGGCGCCCACATGGTGGCGGTGTGCCAGCCCGCCGTGCAGGCCCTGGTGGCCGCCGCCGCGATGGCGCAGTCGAAGGACCCGGCCGCCCCGCGCAGCATGACCCTGATGGCCGGCCCGGTGGATTGCCGGATCAACCCGACGGGCGTGAACGAGCTCGCGACCTCCAAGCCGATCGAGTGGTTCGAGAAGAACCTGATCGCCACGGTGCCGTCGCGCCACAAGGGGGCCGGCCGCAAGGTCTATCCGGGTTTCGTGCAGGTCTCGGCCTTCATGGCGATGAACGCCAAGCGCCACGTCCAGGGCCACGCCGACCTGTTCTGGCACATGGCCAACGGCGAGCACGACAAGGCCGAGGCGATCGAGACCTTCTACGACGAGTATTTCGCGGTGCTCGATCTCGCCGCCGATTTCTACCTGGAGACGGTCAAGACCGTGTTCCAGGACCACGCCCTGGCCCGGAACGCGGTGTCGTATCGGGGCGAGCCGATCGACCTGCGCGCGATCCGCCGCACGGCGCTGATGACGGTCGAGGGCGAGCGGGACGACATCTGCGCGGTCGGACAGACCATGGCGGCCCACGACCTGTGCTCGGACCTCGCCCCGTACATGCGGACCCACCATCTCCAGGCCGGCGTGGGCCATTACGGCGTCTTCGCCGGGCGGCGCTGGGAGTCGCAGATCTACCCGCAGGTGCGCAACTTCATCCAGGCGCACAACTGACCGGGGCGCCGGTCGGGCCGCCGTCGCGCCGATTTGACCCGCCGACCTGCGCGGCCCACCATGCTAGGCACGTGTGACGGGGCCCGCCGGGGGCGGCTCCGTGGGCCACTCCTTCGGCGTGAGGCGGAACGGTCGGCGTGATCGGCAGCAACGGCACCGAGAGCAAGACCCGGGTGGGCGGAGCGGACGCGGCGTCCACGCGGCTCGACCGGCTCGTGGCGCAGGCGCGGGCGGCCGCCCTGTGGGAGCAGGCGTGGCCCGTGCTCTGGCGCGGTATCGGCGTCTTCCTGCTCTTCTTGGTCGTCTCCTGGGCGGGCGTCTGGCTCGACCTCACGCCGCTCTGGCGCCAGATCGGCCTCGGCGCCCTCGCCATCCTCCTCGTCGCCGCGCTCCTGCCGCTGATCCACATCGCCCGGCCGGACCGGCGCCTCGCCCTGGCGCGGCTCGACCGCGAGGCCGCGTCCCGCGATCCGAAGCTGCGGCACGGGCCGGCCTCGGCCGCCCAGGACAGCCTCGCCGTCGGCGCCGCCGATCCGGGGAGCCGGCTGCTGTGGGACCTCCACCAGCGCCGCGCCGCGCAGGCGATCTCGGCCCTGCGGGTCGGCCTGCCGCGGCCGGGCATGACCCGGCACGACCCCTTCGCGCTGCGCGCCGGCCTGGTGGTCGCGGCGGTCGCCAGCCTGTTCGTGGCCGGCCCCGAGTGGCGCCAGCGGATCGGCGCCGCCTTCGACTGGCAGGAGCCGGCGGCGCCCGGCCCGAACTTCCGCGTGGACGGCTGGATCGACCCGCCGCTCTACACGCGGCTTCCGCCGCTGCTGATCGCGATGGACGGGAGCGACCAGCACCTGCGCGCGCCGGTCAACGCGCAGCTGATCGTGCGGATCGCCGGCCAGGGCAAGGCCGCGTCCGAGACGACCCTCACGCCCAATGCCGGCCTCGTCCCGGTGCCGGGCCAGGAGGCGCGCCCCGACCTGCGCGAGGAGCGCTACCGCATCGTCGGCGGCGCCGCGCTGACGATCGTGACCCCGGCCGGCAAGCAGCGCCTCACGGTCGACGCGATCCCCGACAGGCCGCCGGAGGTGACCGCCGTGGGCGGCCCCGAGGTGAACGGGCGCGGCACCTTCAACCTGACCTACCGGGCGAAGGACGATTACGGGATCAGCTCGGCCGAGGCGGTGATCGAGCCGCTGAAGTCCGCGCGGGCCCTGGTCCCGGTGCCGCAGATCAACCTGGCGCTGCCGGGCGACGCGAGCGGCGACACCGACACCAAGACCCTCGTGGACCTCACCGAGAGCCCGTGGTCCGGCGCGAAGGTCCGCTACCACATCGTCGTCAAGGACGAGGCCGGCCAGGAGGGGCGCACGCCGGACACCGAGATCGTCCTGCCGGCGCGGCCGTTCCGCGAGCCCCTGGCACGGGCGCTCGCCGAGCAGCGCCGCCGGCTCGTCATCGCGCCCGACACGGATCGCCGCTGGGTCCAGGGAGCGCTGGACGCCCTGCTGGTCGCGCCCGACACGTACACGCCGCAGCCCGCGATCTTCCTCGGCCTGCGGACCGCGACCGAGCGCCTGCGCCGCGCCCGCACGGATGCCGACCTCGTCGCGGTGGCCGACCTCCTGTGGGAGATGGCCCTCAAGATCGAGGACGGCGACCTGTCGGACGCCGAGAAGCAGCTCCGCCAGGCTCAAGACCGGCTGAAGGAGGCGATCGAGCGCAACGCGCCGGACGACGAGATCAAGCGCCTGACACAGGACCTGAAGCAGGCGCTCGACAAGTTCCTGTCCGAGATGGCGCAGAAGCAGGGCCGCGAGCCCCGCGAGCAGAGCGAGCGCGGCCAGAACAACGGGCAGACCAAGACCGTCACCCCGGAGGATCTCGACAAGATGATCCAGGACATGGCGGAGGCGATGAAGCGCGGCGACACCGCCGAGGCGCAGCGCCTGATGGAGCAGCTGCGCAACATCCTGGAGAATCTCCAGACCGCCGAGCGCGGCGGCCGCTCCGATCAGGCGTCCCGCGAGATGCAGAAGCAGATGCGCGATCTCGACGCGATGTCGCGCGAGCAGCAGGGCCTGCGCGACGAGACCTTCAAGGACGGCGAGGAGCAGCGCGACGGCCAGCGCCCGCAGAACCGCGGCCAGCCGCAGCAGGGACAGCGCGGCCAGCAGGGCCAGGGGCAGCAGGGCCAACGCCAGCAGGGTCAGAAGGGTCAGCAGGGGCAAGGCCAGCAGGGTCAGGGCCAGCAGGGCCAGAAGGGCCAGGGGCAGCAGGGCGAGGGCCAGCAGGGCGGCGTCGGCGAGCGCCAGCAGGCGCTCCGGCAGCGGCTGGAGGACCTTCAGAAGCGCATGAAGGAGAACGGCATGCGCGGCGAGCAGGGCCTCTCCGACGCCGAGGACGCCATGCGCGAGGCCGAGAACAGCCTGAAGGACGGCGATTCGGACGGCGCGGTCGACGCGCAGGGCCGCGCCCTCGACGGCCTCAAGCGCGGCGCCGACGGTATGGCCCAGCAGATGCAGGAGATGGCCGAGGGCCAGGGCGAGGGTCAGCAGGAGGGCGGCCAGCAGCCGGGCCAGCAGGGTCAGGCCGGCGCGCGGGACGACGATCCCCTCGGGCGCCCGACCCGCGGCCGCGACATGAGCGACGGGCGGGTCCGCGTCCCCACGGCCGACGAATCCGCGGTCCAGCGCGCCCGGCGCATCATGGAGGAGCTGCGGCGCAAGCTCGGCGACCCGAGCCGCCCCCGCGAGGAACTCGACTATTTCGAGCGCCTGCTCCGCCGCAACTGAGCGCCCGACACCTCAACGACGCGCCGAGCCGCATCGCGGCTCGCGCCCCACCCGGATCCCCGACCGCATGTCGTCCAACACCCTCGTCCTGATCGCCTGCCTCGCCGTCGCCGCGGTCCTGGTCGCGGGCCTCGCCAATATGATGCGCGGCGGCAGCGTCAACCTCTCGCAGAAGCTGATGCGCCTCCGGGTGCTCCTGCAGTTCGTCGCGATCGTGATCATCATGGGGGTCGTCTGGTGGCGCTCGGTGTGAGCGCGTCGGGCCGGGTGTGACCGCGCCGCCGCACCGAACACCTTTCGATCCGGTGAAGGATGAATAGGCCGCCCTGCCGCGCGGGCCTCTGCTACGCTCGGTAGAAGCAAATCGCTGCGCCTAACCGGCCGAGCCCGCATGACTGCCCCTTCCCGCCTCCGTCTGTTCGGCCTTCTGACCGGGGCGGCGATTCTGCCGGCTTCGGCCGCCGACCTCGCGCCGCCGCCGCCCGCCGCCTACGCGGCCCCGGTCCAGCCGCTCAGCATCGTGTCGGAGATCCGGATCGGCGGCGCGGTGCAGGATCCCGGGAGCGCCGAGGGCAAGCTCCCCGGCTTCAGCAAGGCGAACGTCAACGGCGAGATCCTGTTCGCCAAGCCGCGCATCAGCGACGATCCGTTCTGGCAGGCCTTCGTGCCGCGGCCGACTGTGGGCGGCAGCTACAACACCGGCGGCCGGACCAGCTACGCCTATCTGGGCGCGACCTGGACGCTCGAGATCTTCCCCGAGACCTTCAACCGCCGCGTGTTCCTCGACGGGTTCTTCGGCGGCGTGGCCCATAACGGCTGGACCGGCCCGAAGGCCGAGACGCCCTACGGCTTCAACACCCTCGGCTGCTCGCCGATGTTCCGCGAGGCCGCCGCCCTGGGCTTCCGCCTGACGGAGCACTGGAGCATCATGGCGACGGTCGAGCACATGTCGAATGCCGGGCTCTGCGCCAACAACCGCGGCCTGACCAATTTCGGCGGCAAGATCGGCTACACGTTCTGAGGCACGCCACCCCGTGGTCAAGCTCAACCGCATCTACACGAGGACCGGCGACAAGGGGACGACCGCGCTGGCGGACGGGCAGCGGCGCTCGAAGGCGGACCTGCGGGTCGAGACCTACGGCACCGTCGACGAGACCAACGCCTGCATCGGCATGGCGCGCCTGCACACGCAGGGTCCCCTCGACGGGATGCTGGGGGCGATCCAGAATGACCTATTCGACCTCGGCGCCGACCTCGCGACGCCGCCGACCCCGGAACCCCTCCCCTACGAGCCGCTGCGGATCGTGGCGAGCCAGGTCGACCGGCTGGAGCGCGACATCGACGCGCTCAACGCCGCGATCCCGCCGCTGAAATCCTTCGTCCTGCCCGGCGGCTCGCCGGCTGCCGCGGCCCTGCACCTCGCCCGGACCGTCTGCCGGCGCGCCGAGCGGCTCGCGGTGAGCCTCGCGGCGCGGGAGGACGAGACGGTCTCGCCGGAGGCGCTGCGCTACCTTAACCGCCTGTCGGACTTCCTGTTCGTGGCGAGCCGGGCGGCGAACGGCGACGGGGCCGACGACGTGCTCTGGGTGCCCGGCGCCAATCGCTGAGGCGGCGGCCCGGGTTTTCGCGGGGCCGCCACGGCGCCGCGTTGACAAGGCGGAAATGTGGCCGCTACGGTCCGGCGCCTTGCGTGCCGCGGCCACGCTGCGCCTCGCGCGCCCGTGGGAGTGGCCTGCACGACGACAAGAATCCTCCGGGGAAGGATCGTGACCGCCATGAAGGTGCTGGTGCCCGTCAAGCGGGTGGTGGACTACAACGTCAAGATTCGCGTGAAGGCCGACGGCTCCGGCGTCGAGCTCGCCAACGTCAAGATGTCCATGAACCCCTTCGACGAGATCGCCGTCGAGGAGGCGATCCGCCTGAAGGAGAAGGGCAAGGTCACCGAGATTGTGGCCGTGTCGATCGGCCCGCAGCAGGCGCAGGAGACGCTGCGCACGGCGCTCGCCATGGGCGCCGACCGCGCGATCCTGGTGAAGACCGACGTGAACTGCGAGCCGCTGGCCGTCGCGAAGCTCCTGAAGGCCGTCGTCGAGAAGGAGACCCCTGAGCTCGTCATCCTCGGCAAGCAGGCGATCGACGACGACTCGAACCAGACCGGCCAGATGCTCGCCGCCCTGCTCGGCTGGCCTCAGGGCACCTTCGCGTACAAGATCGAGCCCGGCGAGGGCAGCCTCGACGTCACCCGCGAGGTCGACGGCGGCCTGCAGACGGTGAGCCTCAAGCTGCCGGCCATCGTGACGACGGACCTGCGCCTCAATGAGCCGCGCTACGCGTCGCTGCCCAACATCATGAAGGCCAAGAAGAAGCCCCTGGAGGAGCTGGCACCCGACGCCCTCGGCGTCGACGTCACGCCGCGGCTCACGGTGCTGAAGACCGCCGAACCGCCGGGCCGCTCGGCCGGCGTGAAGGTCGCCTCCGCGGCCGAGCTCGTCCAGAAGCTCAAGGTCGAAGCCGGCGTCATCTGATCCGAGGCTGGGCTCCCGGTCGACGGTCGAGCCCCGCGCCACCACCTTCGAGGGCACCCCAGACCATGACGACACTCCTCTTCGTCGAGCACGGCAACGGCCAGATCAAGGACAGCACGCTGAAGGCGCTCGCCGCCGCCAAGCAGATCGGCGCGCCGGTCCACGCCCTCGTGCTGGGCACCGGTTCCAAGGCCGTGGCCGAGGCCGCGGGCAAGCTCGACGGCGTCGAGAAGGTCCTGAACGCCGAGGACGGCGCTTACGACCACGACCTCGCCGAGCCGGTCTCGGCGCTCATCGCCGCCATCGCCGAGCCCTACGACACGATCATCGCCTCGGCCTCGACCACGGGCAAGAACGTGCTGCCGCGCGTGGCCGCCCTGCTCGACGTCGCGCAGGTCTCCGACATCATCAAGGTGGTCTCGCCCGACACGTTCGAGCGGCCGATCTACGCCGGCAACGCCATCCAGACCGTGCAGGCGCCCGCCGGCAAGAAGGTGATCACCGTGCGCACGGCGGCCTTCAAGGCGGCCGAAGACGGCGGCGCCCCGGCGCCGGTGGAGGCCGTCTCGGCGGCCGCGCCCGAGGCGGGCGGCTCGAGCTTCAAGGGCGAGGAGATCGCCAAGTCCGACCGGCCGGAACTGGCCTCGGCGCGGATCATCGTCTCCGGCGGCCGCTCGCTCGGCTCCTCGGACAAGTTCCACGAGCTGATCGAGCCGCTGGCCGACTCGCTCGGTGCCGCCGTCGGCGCCTCCCGCGCCGCCGTGGACGCGGGCTACGCGCCGAACGACTGGCAGGTGGGGCAGACCGGCAAGGTCGTGGCGCCGGACCTCTACGTCGCCGTGGGGATCTCGGGCGCGATCCAGCACCTCGCCGGCATGAAGGACTCGAAGGTCATCGTCGCCATCAACAAGGATGAGGACGCGCCGATCTTCCAGGTGGCCGATTACGGCCTCGTCGGCGACCTGTTCCAGGTCGTTCCCGAGCTGCAATCCGAGATCGGCAAAGCCAAGGGCCAGTAACGGCACCGGATCTGGCAACCCGCGAGCATTGTCGCAGAACGCGGCTTCACGGGTTCCTTCCGGATCGAGGATTGGTCTAGAAGGCAGCAGCGGCGAGACTTCGCGCGGTGCCGTCGCGTCCGTGCCGTCCAGAGAGCTGGGCGGCAGCGCTGCGGCATCCGCCTTGGGGGCACAGGTCGGCACATGCATATGGAGATCAAGCGGGTCGGCATCGTCGGCGCGGGCCAGATGGGCAGCGGCATCGCGCAGGTCTGCGCCACCGCCGGCTTCGAGGTCCTGCTGAACGACCGCGATCCCGCCCGGCTCGAGAACGGGCTGTCGGTGATCGAGGGCAGCCTCGCGCGCCTCGTCTCGAAGGGCACGCTCACCGAGGGCGACAGCGGCGAGGCCCGCTCGCGCATCGTCCCCGCCCGCGACTTCGCCGCCCTCGGCCCGTGCGATCTCGTCATCGAGGCGGCGACCGAGAACGAGGCGACGAAGCGCGAGATCTTCACCACGCTGTGCGGGTCGCTGCGGCCCGAGACCCTGGTGGCGACCAACACGTCGTCGATCTCGATCACCCGGCTGGCGGCGGCGACCGACCGGCCGGAGAAGTTCATCGGCATCCACTTCATGAACCCGGTGCCGGTGATGCAGCTCGTCGAGCTGATCCGCGGCATCGCCACCGAGGACACGACCTACGAGTCGGCCAAGGCGTTCATCGCGAAGCTCGGCAAGACCTCGACGATGTCGGAGGATTTCCCGGCCTTCATCGTCAACCGGATCCTGCTGCCGATGATCAACGAGGCGATCTACACGCTCTACGAGGGCGTGGGATCGGTCGAGTCGATCGACACCGCCATGAAGCTCGGCGCGAACCACCCGATGGGCCCGCTGCAGCTCGCTGATTTCATCGGCCTCGATACCTGCCTGTCGGTCATGCAGGTTCTCTACGAGGGCCTCGCCGATTCGAAGTACCGGCCCTGCCCGCTCCTCGTGAAGTACGTCGAGGCCGGCTGGCTCGGCCGGAAGGCCAAGCGCGGCTTCTACGACTACCGCGGCCCGACGCCGATCCCGACCCGCTGAGAGGGTCGGCCGCGGGACGGTCGAGGCCGTCCCGCGCGCGACGCCTTACTTCGGCGCGCCGTTCGCGCCCGGCTGGGCCGGCTGCGGATAGGACGGGTTGCCGCCCGGAACCGCGGTGCTGTTCGACGGCGACGAGCCGCCGGACTGACCGTTGACCGAGCCCGTCACCTCCTTGCGCGACGCGTCCTGGCTCTGGCTGGCGTAGTCCTTCGGCGAGTTGGCACCGTTCCACGTGAGCAGGCCCACGGTGGCGATCGCCAGCAGGACGAGGCTCGCCACCAAGACCCAGAGCACCGGCTTGCCGCGCTCGCCCTGACGGCTCTCGTTGGGGTTCAGTCTCTCGGCCATGTGCAAAACCTTCCTCGGCGGGACGCCACACGCCGGAACGGGCGCTGTGCGACACGATCTCGTTACCGGCCGCCAACGCGGGGCCGCCGAGGCAGGTTCCTGACGGGGCCGGCTCAGCGGCCGGTCGTCAGCAGGATCTTGCCGAGATGGGCGCTCGATTCCATCAGCTCGTGCGCCGCCCGCGCCTCTTCGAGCGGGAACGTGGCGTGGGTGACGGACCGGATGCGTCCGGCCTCGAGTTCGGGCCAGATGTCCCGGCGGAGACCGTCGGCGATCGCGGCCTTGTCGCCCTTCCCGCGCGGCCGGAGCGTCGAGCCGGTGAAGGTCAGGCGGTTGCGCATGATCGGCGTGATGTTCAGCCCGTCGACCTTGTAGCCGCCCATCAGCGCGATCATCACCAGCCGCCCGTTCGGTGCCAGCGACTTGAGGTTCCGGGCGAGGTAGCTGGCGCCGATCATGTCGAGGATGACGTCGACGCCGCGCCCGTCGGTGAGGCGCTTCAGTTCCTCGGCGAAGTCGGCCTGCTTGTAGTCGATCGCGGCATCCGCCCCGAGATCCTCGCAGAACCGGCACTTCTCGGCGGAGCCGGCCGTCGCGAAGACCCGGGCGCCGACATGCTTGGCGATCTGGATCGCCGTAGCGCCGATGCCGCTCGACCCGCCGTGGACGAGGAAGCTCTCGCCGCGCGTCAGGCGGCCGCGCTGGACCACGTTGGAGTAGACCGTGAAGAAGGTCTCCGGCAGACCGCCGGCATCGATCAGCGAGACGGCCTTCGGTCGCGGCAGGCAGTGGGCCGCCTCGGCCACGGCGTACTCGGCGTAGCCGCCGCTGATCACCAGAGCGCAGACCTCGTCGCCGGCCGACAGGCCCTCGACTCCGCTGCCGAGCGCGACCACGCGGCCGGCGACTTCGAGGCCCGGAATCTCGGTGGCGCCGGGCGGCGGCGGGTACACCCCGGACCGCTGCGCGACGTCGGGCCGGTTCACGCCGGCCGCCACCACCTCGATCAGGACCTGGCCGGGCCCCGGGCTCGGCACGGGCGCGTTCTCCAGGCTGATCACCTCCGGTCCGCCGGAACCCGCGTAGCGGATCTGGCGCATGGTCCCGGGCAGGTCGGTGGTGGCCATCAGCGATTGTCCTCAGCGCGCACGTCGTCTCGGCCGCGCTCACGGTGTCGCGGCCCGGCTCTACTTGCGGCAACG
The DNA here is from genome assembly GCF_053346095.1 of Methylobacterium sp. A52T. Classification (NCBI taxonomy): domain Bacteria; kingdom Pseudomonadati; phylum Pseudomonadota; class Alphaproteobacteria; order Hyphomicrobiales; family Methylobacteriaceae; genus Methylobacterium; species Methylobacterium sp. A52T. The sequence continues at coordinate 17,809 of NZ_JBKFBI010000028.1, forward strand.
GGCGCGCTTGGCAAGCCGCGGGCGCGCCCGTCGCCGGTCGGGAGAACCGCCTAGCGGGCCGCCGCCTTCACGGCCGCCGGGAGGACGATCGCACCCTGCGCGAGGCTCTTCGGCCAGACCGCGACCTGCTTGCCGTCCTGCCACTGCGCCATCAGGCCGGTGACGAAGCCCGGCCCGTACTTGATCGAGTGGGTGAACGGGTCGTCCTTGCCGTAGAACTGCGTGCGCCCGACGGTGCCGACCCAGTCGGTCTTCTCCAGGGCGTCGACCAGCTTGTCGGCCTCCGTGGTGCCGGCCCGCTTCACCGCGTCGGCGGCGTAGTAGACCTGATCGTAGGCCATGTACCCGGCGTAGGACGGGTCGCTGCCGAAGCGCTTCTTGAACGCGGCGCTGAAGGCGAGCGACTTGTCGGTGATCGCCGCGCCCGGCACCGCGATGCTCTGGAAGATCACGCCCTGGGTCGCGCCGTTGGTGTTCGACCAGAAGGTCGAGGAGGTCGCCTGCGAGTTCATGCCGGTCATGGCGAGCGGCACCTTCTGGTTCTGCCACTGCACGGTCGGCTGCACGCCGACATGCGAGATGCCGGTGACGATCAGGTCGGGCTTGGCCGCCTCGATCTTGTTGTAGATCGGCGTGAAGTCGCCCGTGTCCGGCGAGAAGCGGATGTGGTCGACGACCTTCACGCCGATCTCGGGGAGGCACTTCTCGTACCCGACGTCGAGCGGCCGGGTCCAGGCCGCGTCCTCGCTCATGATCGCGGCGGTCTTCACCTTCATCAGGTCGATCAGCATGTCCTTGGTGGAATCGCAGATGGACTGGGCGAGCGCCGCCGAGGTCAGGTAGCCGTGGAAGGTGTACTTGTTGCGCGCGTAGTCCTTGTGGACCGCGGCGCTGATCTCGTTCGAGGCCGCGCCGGGCGTGATCATCGGCGTCTTGAGCCGAGCCGCCCAGGGCATCAGCGCCAGCACGACCTCCGAGATGTAGCTGGCGATGACGAGGTTGACCTTGTCCTCGGAGACCGCCCGCTGGAAGGCGCGGACCGCGTCGGAGGCGGAGGACTTGTCGTCGTAGGTGACGACCTGGATCTGGCGCCCGTCGACGCCGCCCTGGGCGTTGATCTCGTCGGCGGCGAGCTGGACGGCCTGCGGGATCGAGGCCCCGACCACGGACTGCGCCTCGGCGATCACCCCGATCCTGATGGGATCCGCGGCCCGCGCCTGCGTCGATCCCAACAATCCGGCCACTGCGAGCAGGGCCAGGGCCCGGCTCGAAACGCTGCGTTCCATCGGCATGGGCTTCCTCCTGCGGCCCGTGCGGCTTTTGCCGCCGCATCGGGTCCAGGACAGGATTGTGCATCACGCGGATGCTTGAATACAGTGTGCAGATGCGGAAAGCCGTGACAGACGGGCGCTCACCTGTCCGCGCGGCCGAAGATCAGGCTCAGATTGTTGGCGGGCATCGCCTCGCGCCGGACCAGGCTGAGCCCGTGCCGGGCCGCTTCCGCCGCGACGGCGTCGAGGTCCCGCACGCCCCAGGCCGGATCCCGCGCGCGCAAGGAGGCGTCGAAGGCGGCGTTGCTCTCCGCGAACGGCCGGTCCGCCTCGCGGAACGGCCCGTACAGGAACAGGACGCCGCCCGCGCTCAGGACGCGGTCGGCGCCGGCCATCAAGCCCTCGGTGGCGGCCCAGGGTGCGATGTGGATCATGTTGATGCACACGATCCCGTCGACCCGCGCAACGGGCCACGCCGCGGCGGCGGCGTCGAGCGCGAGCGGCGGCCGGATGTTGGCGAGCCCGGCCCGGAGCGCGTGCGCGGCGATGCTGCGCCGGGCGGCGGGTTCGGGATCGCTCGGCAGCCAGTCCAGGCCCGGCAGGGCGGCGGCGACGTGGACCGCGTGCTCACCGGAGCCGCTGGCGATCTCCAGAACGGTGCCGCTGTCGGGCAGGATCTCGCGGAGCACGGCCAGGATCGCGTCGCGGTTGCGCGCGACGGCCGGCGCCGTCAAGGCGTCGTTCACGTCGACGTCCCAGCCGAGCATGGAGGCCCTCCATCGGTCTGCGCACTCCGTCGACGGGATGGCGGCCGGACGCGTCAAGCACCCATATTGCGCGGGCGGACCCGTTGCCATACCGCATTCCACCGGTGTTCTGCCCGTTCGACGCGCTGTTCGCGCCAGTCTCCGTGTCTCTCGCGGCGCGAACCGTCCCGACCGGCCCGGCAGGGTCGAGAGCGCCGCCGCACTTCCGGACTTGCCGTCCTCCGAGACGTCCAGGGATTCGCCCATCGTGCCCGACCCGCAAGCCGCCCCGACACTACCCAAGGTCGCGACCGGCATCACCGGTTTCGACGACCTGACCCATGGCGGTCTGCCGGCCGGGCGGCCGACGCTCATCTGCGGCGCCGCGGGCTGCGGCAAGACGCTGTTCGCCACGACCTTCCTGGTCAACGGCGCGACGCTCTACGGCGAGCCGGGCGTGTTCATGAGCTTCGAGGAGCACGCCGAGGATCTGGCGGCGAACGTCGCGTCGCTCGGCTACGACCTCGACGGTCTCGTCGCCGCCGGCCATCTCGCCATCGACCACGTGCGCGTGGAGCGGAGCGAGATCGAGGAGACCGGCGAGTACGACCTCGAAGGACTGTTCATCCGCCTCGGCTTCGCGGTGGACTCGATCGGGGCCAAGCGCGTCGTCCTCGACACGATCGAGACGTTGTTCGCGGGCTTCACCGATCCGACACTGCTCCGCGCCGAGCTGCGCCGCCTGTTCGGCTGGATCAAGGATCGCGGCCTCACCGCGATCATCACGGGCGAGCGCGGCGAGGGGCCGCTCACCCGCCAGGGCCTGGAGGAGTACGTCTCCGACTGCGTGGTGCTGCTCGACAACCGCGTCGAGGACCAGATCACGACGCGGCGGCTGCGCGTCGTCAAGTATCGAGGCTCCGCCCACGGCACCAACGAGTACCCATTCCTGATCGATCACGCGGGGATCAGCGTCCTGCCGGTGACCTCGGCGGATCTCGTCTACGCGGTGCCCGACGGCATCCTCTCGACCGGGATCGCAGGGCTCGACGCCATGCTGGGACCGCGGGGCTTCCATCGCGGCTCCGGGATCCTGATCTCCGGGGAGGCCGGGACCGGGAAGAGCATGCTCGCCGCCTCGATCCTCGACGCGGCCTGCCGGCGCGGCGAGCGCTGCATGGCCTTCGTGTTCGAGGAGAGCGGGGCCCAGATCATCCGCAACGCGCGCTCGATCGGGCTCGACCTCGCCGCGCACGTGGCGAGCGGTCGCCTCCGCTTCGAGGCCGCGCGGCCGAGCCTGTTCGGCCTGGAGACGCATCTCGCGCGGATGCACCGCGACCTCGACCAGTTCCGGCCGGACGTTGTGGTGATCGACCCGATCTCGGCTCTGCGCGGGCCGGCGGGCGAGCTGCAGGCGACGCTCCTGCGCATGATCGACCTGATCAAGGTCCGCGGCATCACGGCGATCTTCACGACCCTCCGCGGCGACGGGTCCCTGGTCGAGGACAACGATCTCGGCGTGTCCTCCCTGATGGATGCCTGGATCAAGCTCCAGAACATGGAGGCGAACGGCGAGCGGACGCGGACCCTCTACGTCATCAAGGCGCGGGGTATGAGCCACTCCAACCAGATCCGCGAATTTCTGATGTCGTCGGGCGGGATCCAGTTGGTGGATGCCTATATTGGTCCTTCAGGTGTTCTCACCGGCACCGCGCGCCTGGTCCAGGAGGCGCAGGAGCGGGCCGCGGCGCAGCAGCACCGGGACGCGACCGAGCGCCGGCTCCGCGACATGGCGCGCCGGCGCTCCGCCCTGGAGCGCCAGATCGAGGAGCTCAGGGCCGGTCTCGAGGCGGCCGTGGACGAGGAGGAGAGCCTGCGTGCCGAGGAGTCGGCGCGGGGCGTCACGCTCGCGGCGGAGCAGCAGGCGTTGATCGCACGACGGAGTGCCGCGGAATGAGCGATGCGACATCGGACGACCCGGCACCCGAGACGGATCCCGACCGCGATTCCGGCCACTATCACCTGCGCCTCTACGTCGCCGGACAGACGGCCAAGTCTCTCGCCGCCCTCACCAACCTGAAGCGGTTCTGCGAGGAGCACCTGGCCGGCCACTACGACATCGAGGTCATCGACCTCATGAAGAACCCGCAGCTCGCTGCCGGCGATCAGATCCTCGCGATCCCGACCCTCGTGCGCCGCCTGCCGTCGCCGCTCAAGCGGATCATCGGCGACCTGTCGAACACCGAGAAGGTTCTGGTCGGCCTCGACATCCGTCCCAAGGCCGACCGGCCTTGAGCGCGGCCGCCTCGTCTCCGACGGACGCGCAGCACGTCCGGTTGCGGCTGTTCGTGGCCGGAACCGCGCCGCGCTCGCTGCGCGCGGTCGAAGTCCTGCGCCGAATCTGCGAGGCGCACCTGCCGGGCGGCTACGAGTTGGAGATCGTCGACATCTATCAGCAGCCCGACCTGGCCGAGCGCGACGGGATCCTCGCCGCACCCACACTCCTGAGACTGGCACCTGCGCCGGAACGGCGCCTCTCGGGCGACCTCTCGGACGAGGGCCGCGTGCTGCGCAGTCTCGAGATCGCGTCCGCCGCGGAGCCGCTCTGATGGGTGTGGACGCTCTGCTGCCCGGCGACGAGCCCGGGCTCGACGCCTATCGCGCCCATATCCGCGAGCTCGAGGCGCGGCTGGAGGAGAGCGAGGAGACTCTCGCGGCCATCCGCCGGGGCGATTTCGACGCCGTCGTGGTGGAGGGGCCGAACCACGAGCGCCTCGTCTACACGCTCGAGAACGCGGACCTGCCCTACCGGGCGCTGATCGAGCAGATGCAGGAAGGCGCGTTCACGTTGGCGCTGGACGGGACGCTGCTCTACTGCAACCGGCGGCTGGCCGAGATGCTCGGCGAGCCGCAGGAGCGCCTCACCGGCCGCGCGCTCCGGAATTTCGTCCACGCGGATGTCGACCTCGGGCGCCTGATCCGGCAAGCGATGGACGTGCCCGTCCGCGAGGAGATCGCGCTGCGCGCGGCGGCGGGATCGGAGAGCGCGACCTTCCTGTCGCTCAGCCGCTTCGCCTGCCAGGGCGATCAGCCGCTCCTCTGCGGGATCCTGACCGACCTGACCGAGCAGCGACGCAACATGCTGGCGCTGGCGGAGGCCCATGCCAGGCTCCAGTCCGAGAGCGCCGAGCGCGAGCGCGTGGAGGAGGCGCTGCGTCAGTCGCAGAAGCTCGAAGCGGTGGGGCAGCTGACCGGCGGCGTCGCCCACGACTTCAACAACCTGCTGACGGTGATCAAGTCCTCCACCGACCTGCTCAAGCGGCCGGACCTGCCGGAGGAGCGCCGTCGCCGTTACGTCGAGGCGATCTCCGACACCGTCGACCGCGCCGCCAAGCTGACCGGCCAGCTCCTCGCCTTCGCGCGCCGCCAGGCCCTGCGGCCCGAGGTTTTCGAGGTGGGCGCCTCGCTGCGGGCCGTGGCGGAGATGCTGGATTCGGTCACCGGCGCGCGCATCAGCGTTCTGGCCGAGATCCCCGGCACACCCTGCTACATCCGCGCCGACCTCAGCCAGTTCGAGACCGCGCTGATCAACATGGCGGTGAACGCCCGCGACGCGATGGGCGGTGAGGGCACCCTCACCCTGAAGCTGTCCGGCGACCGGCCCATGCCGGCGATCCGCGGTCACGCGGGGTCGCGCAGCACCTTCGCGGCGGTGTCGCTGTCCGACACCGGCATCGGCATCCCGGCCGACGTGCTGCCGCGCATCTTCGAGCCATTCTTCACCACCAAGGACATCGGCAAGGGCACCGGGCTCGGGCTGTCCCAGGTCTTCGGCTTCGCCAAGCAGTCCGGGGGTGACGTCGACGTGTCGAGCAGCCCGGGCCACGGCACGACCTTCACGCTCTACCTGCCGCAGGCGGAGCACGCGCCGGACATCTCCGTCGCGCCGCGGAGCGAGGAGAACGGGCTCGACGGTGCCAGCCTCTGCGTGCTGGTGGTCGAGGACAACATCGAGGTCGGCCGCTTCGCCACGCAGATCCTGGAGGATCTCGGGCACAAAACCGTCTGGGCGACCAACGCCGAGGAGGCGCTCGTCGAGATCGAGAGGATCCCCTTCCGCTTCGACGCCGTCTTCTCCGACGTCGTGATGCCCGGCATGGGCGGCATCGCGCTGGCCCGCGAGCTGCAGCGGCGCCTGCCCGACCTGCCGGTGGTCCTCACCTCCGGCTACAGCCACGTGCTGGCGCAGGAGGGCGTCCACGGCTTCGACCTGATCCAGAAGCCCTACTCGGTGGATCAGCTCTCGCAGACCCTCCGCAAGGTCGTCGGAAAGGGCCGCGCCGGAGCCCGGCGGCGCCGGCGCTGAGGCCGGCTCCTAGCAGGTGCCGTACATCCGGTCGCCGGCGTCGCCGAGGCCCGGGACGATGTAGCCGTGGTCGTTCAGGTGGCTGTCGATCGACGCGGTCCAGACCGGCACGTCCGGATGGGCGGCCTGGAACTTGGCGAGGCCCTCCGGCGCCGCCAGCAGGCAGACGAAGCGGAGGTCGGAGGCGCCCCGGGCCTTGAGGCGGTCCAGGGCCGCGATCGCCGAGTTGGCGGTCGCCAGCATCGGATCCAGCACCAGCACCGTCCGGTCGGCCAGATCGGACGGCGCCTTGAAGTAGTACTCCACGGCTTCCAGCGTCTCGGGATCCCGGTAGAGCCCGATATGCGCGACGCGGGCCGACGGGACCAGCGACAGCATGCCGTCGAGAAAGCCCACTCCGGCGCGGAGGATCGGGGCGAGCACCAGCTTCTTGCCCTGGATCTGCTGCCCCTGCATCGGCTGTAGGGGCGTCTCGATGGTGACGGGCTCCAGCGGGAGGTCCCGGGTCACCTCGTAGGCCAGCAGCATCCCGATCTCGTTGAGGATCTGCCGGAAGCCTTTGGTCGAGCGGTTCTTGTCCCGCAGATGGGTCAGCTTGTGCTGAACCAGCGGGTGATCGACCACGGTGACCCGAGCCGTCGACATGCCCCGAACCCTCCCCTTGCGGTTGAGGAGCAATGCCGGAGCGAGGGCCGGGGCGCAACTCGTCCCGCCGGTCCCGGCGGACGGCCCGGTCGACGGAGTTGCACGAGGACTCGGGCAGGCGTCGCGGTGGGGCGCGGGATCCTCTCGGAAGGATGGAGACTCGGTCGCCGCGGACCGTCGCGTGCGGGCGCGGCACGAGCGTCACTTGTCTCGTCGCGGTCAACGCTTTCGTCTGGATAACTGAGATTTTCGACCGAACCGGATACGCGAAGCTGCGCGACGGTTGCCCCTTATCTGAGCGGATAATATGATTATATCAAGTAAGTTATCAAATAGCTCAGTATTTTTATAAGAAAAAGCCATTCGACGAGGTCTTGAAGGCCCGATTTGCGCGAGATCCCGAAGCGGCTAGATGCAGTCACCTGCATCGGACTGCCCGATGCGACCGTCCCGCACTTGGATCTGGCCGAGGATCGTCATGCGCGCATCCATTCCGCTCAAAGCAATCCTGGCCCTTCTCTTCGCGGGACTTGCCCTGATCTCCGCGGCGCAAGGCGGTCTGTCCCTCCGTCAGCTGGCCGGGATCGGGCAGGCCGCAACGGCGCTGGCCAGGGACTGGGTGCCCTCCCTCGAGAAGGTCGGCGCGATCGAAGTGGCGGCCTCCGAAGTGCGCATCAAGCAGTACCGGCTCATCCTGCTGTCGGATACGCCGGAGCACCGGGACGCCCATGAGGCCGCCCTGGCGGACACGCACGCGCGGCTGCGCGACGCGCGCCGGGCTTACGAACCGCTGATCACCACCGCCGAGGAGCGGCGGCACTACGACGCGTTCGACGCGTCCTGGACCCGATTCGCGGAGGTGGAGCGGGACGTGCGGCGCCTTGTGGAGGCGGGGCGGCGGACGGAGGCGACCGCGCTGCTGATCCGGCCCGACGTCGTGGCGCTGTACGACGGCGCCCGGGCGGCCCTGGCCCGTCTGGCGGACCACGACGAGACGGCGGCCCAGCAGGACGCGGACGCGGCGATGACCCGGGTCGAGACCGCCTCCGCCGCGGCCGTCGCCAGCATCGGCCTCGCGCTGGTGTCGGCCCTGGCGGCGGCGATCTTCGGCCTCCTCTATATCTCGCGGCCGATCGCCGCGATGACCGCCGCGATGACCCGGCTGGCGCGGGGTGAGGCCGGCACCGAGATCCCGTTCCGGCACCGCCGCGACGAGATCGGCGCCATGGCGGCGGCCGTGCAGGTGTTCAAGGACAACCTGATCCGCACCCGGCAGCTTGAGGCCGAGGCCGAGGCGGCGCGGCAGGACGCGGAGCGTCAGCGCGGCCTCGCGATGCGGCAGGTCGCCGACCGGTTCGCCGACGCCGTCGGCGGGATCGTCGCGCAGGTCTCGACCGCGGCGGCATCGTTGCAGGCCACGGCCCGCGGCATGACGGAGACCGCGGCCGAGACCGCGGGGCAGTCGACCACCGTCGCGGCCGCGGCCGAGGAGGCGGCCAGCAACGTCGGCACCGTGGCGGCGGCGGCCGAGGAGCTCGGCGCCTCCGTGCAGGAGATCGGCCGGCAGGTCGACGGCTCGGCCAACCTCGCGCGGGCGGCGGTCGCGGAGGCCGACCGGACCGGCGCGCTGGTCCGGGACCTGAGCGAGGCCGTGGCGCGGATCGGCGACGTGGTCGGGCTGATCTCGACCATCGCGGGCCAGACCAACCTGCTGGCGCTCAACGCCACGATCGAGGCTGCCCGCGCCGGGGAGGCCGGGCGCGGCTTCGCGGTGGTGGCCACGGAGGTGAAGGCGCTTGCCGAGCAGACCGCCCGGGCCACGGAGGAGATCGCGGACCAGATCGGGCGGGTGCAGGCCTCGACCGGCCAGGCCGTCGCGGCGATCGGGACGATCACGGCCCGGATCCGGGACATCGACGGCGTGGCGACCACGATCGCGGCGGCGGTGGAGCAGCAGGGCGCGGCGACCCACGAGATCGTCCGCAACGTCGGTCAGGCCGCGGCCGGCACCGGCGAGGTGACCCGCAGCATCGTCAGCGTCGCGGGGGCCGTCGAGAAGACCGGTCAGGCCGCCGGGCGAGTTCTGGCCGAGGCGTCGCGGCTCTCGGAGCAGTCCGAGCACCTGAACGCCGAGGTGGCGCGGTTCCTCGATCGCGTCCGCGCGGCCTGAGACGGCACGCGGCGTTCAGGGGGTGCGTCCGGGCCATTGGGCCCGGACGCCGCGTCGATGGGTCAGACCGCGCGGCCGCCACCCTCGGCCCGGCGCTTGGCCATGAACGCGTCGAACTGCTCGCGGTCCCGGGCGCGCTTCAGCTCCTCCACGAAGTCCGAGAAGGCGCGGCTCTCTTCCTCGAGGGCGCGGCGCTGCGCCTCGAGGCGGTCGAGCTCGGCCCGGCGGTACTCGTCGAAGGCGGCGTTCCCGCTGCCGCCGCGGCGGTTCGCGGCCTCGAAGGCGCGGGCGAAGCGCGACGCGGGGCGCCCGCCCTCGAACCCCGACACCGTCCGGCGCGCGGCGTCCCGCAGCTCGGCGAAGGCCGGGTAGCCCGCGAATTTCCAGGCCACGAGCGCGAGGCCGACCGGCCACCAGTAGATGAAACCCACCACGATCGCGCCGATCTCCAGCGACCGACGCGGGAACGGGCCGGACCGGCAGAGCCTGCCGGTCGCCCAGGGAGAGGAGGATTGAGAGGTCACGGCTGTGCTCCGCTGCTCATGTGAACGCGGTTAACATGCGGGTCCGGCGTGGGCCTTTCAAGGCCGCCCACCGCCGCCGTCGCGCGCGCCGGGGCGCCCCGCCCCGTGGACCAGGGCGAGGACTCCGGCCCGCAGCAGCTCGTACTTGTCGGGGAAGCCGGGGCCGCGCGGCAGATGGCCGGCGGCCGAGAGGGTGGCGAGACCGTGCGCGAGGGCCCAGACCTCCAGCGCGATGAAGCGGGGCGCCACGCCCCCGAACCCGTCCGCGAAGGTCGCCTGCAGCGCTTCCACGAGCAGGTCGAAGGGACTCGGCCGCGCCTCCGCGCCGGGGGCGCCGGGCGGCGCGCCGGGATCGGCCCCGCCGGCGGGTGCGCCGCGGGTCTCGAAGATCGCCGCGTAGTAGGCCGGCTCCTCCTCGGCGAAGGCGAGATAGGTCTCACCCATCCGGGTGAACCGCTCCAGCGGCGTCCCGCGCGACGTCAGGGCCCGCGCCAGACGCGCGGCGAGCTCCGCGAAGCCGCGCCCGGCCAGTTCCTCCAGGAGCGCCTCGCGGCCGCGGAAATGGCGGTACAGGGCGGCCGGCGTCACGCCGACGAGCCGCGCGGCGTCGACCAGGGTGAAGCCGCCGATCCCGCGCTCGGCGATGAACCGGCGCGCGGCCTCCAGCAGGGCCTCCTTCAGGTTGCCGTGATGGTAGCTCCTCCGGTCGTCCGGTCCGTCCCGCCAGGGTCGCAAGATCTCACATCCTTCGCGCGCCTATTACACCACACCGGACCTCTACGCTCCTGTCGAGTCCGAAGACCAACGAAGTCCGCTTTTCCGAGGTCGGCCTCTACATGACCGGTGAACACGACGGTTGTTTCAGGCGCATGGGGCGACGCTTGACCGCCCCCGGAAAACTGTAACAGTGTTACACATCCCACGGGGCTTTCACGGCAGGACAACGAGCATCGCGCATGGCTTTCGTGAGCCTCAAGGCGTGGCGGGCCCGCTCGGCGGAGCGCGCCGCGATCGCGGCGCGCCTGAAGCAGGATCTGCGGACGGCCCTCGGCCTCGGCGAGGCCGACACGCTGGCGGTCAACGAGATCGCCTGCGCCGATCCGGGCTGCCCCGACATGGAGACGATCGTGCTGGTGATGCGCGCCGGCGCGCCCACGCGCGCCCTGAAGATCCGGCGCCCGATCGACGCGGTGGATCCCGACGACATCGCGGCGCTCGTCGCCGAAGACCGGTCGTCGGATCCGCCACCGTCCGGCGTCTCGACAATGTGATCCGGCTCGAGGGCTTTCGGTCCGCGGGGCGCACAGGTCACAGGGACGGGACCGGGCGCGCGACGTAGCATCCCGCCAACAGCAGCGCCCCAGCGCCGACGGGGTCGCGGGAGGATCGCACGCCATGAAGAGCCGCCGTCACGTCCTCGCGCTCGTCGGCCTCGCCCTCGCCGGCCCGGCCCTGCTCGGGGTCCCGACCACGGCCTTGGCGGGCGAGACCCGGCCGTTCTCGGACGCGGCGTTCGAGGCCGCGCAGAAGGGCGGGAAGCCGGTGCTGATCGCGGTCAGCGCCCCGTGGTGCCCGATCTGCCGGACGCAGAAGCCGATCCTCGCGAAGCTCGCGGCCGAGCCGCGCTTCAAGGATCTCCAGATCTTCGACATTGACTTCGACAGCCAGAAGGACCTCCTGCGCCGCCTGAACGTGCGGATGCAGAGCACGCTGATCGCCTACAAGGGCGCGACCGAGGTCGGCCGCTCGGTCGGTGAGACCCAGCCGGAATGGATCGAGGGCCTCGTCGAGAAGACCCTCTGACCGGCCGCGCGTCGCTGGGTCTCCCCGGTCCGGTCCCGTTCAGGGAAGCTCCTGCATAAGCCCGATCCGGACCCGCGCGACGGGTCCGGCGGAGATGATCACCGGTGTCGAGCCCCCCATTGTCAGACGCTCCGGGTCCCGATGCGATCGTGGCCGTGCCCGTGCGCAACGAGGAGGAGCGGATCGCCGCGTGCCTGCGGGCGATCGACGCTCAAGAGGGTGCCGGGTCGGGGCGCGTCGGGCTCGTGCTGTTCCTGAACAACTGCACGGACGGCACCGAGGCCCTCGTCGCCGCGCTGGTGCCGACGCTGTCGATCCCGGTCCGGGTGTCCGTCGAGAACTTCTCCGGCGCCCATGCCGGATGGGCCCGGCGCCGGGCCATGGACGCCGCCGCCGCGTGGCTGGGTGATGCGGGGAATGCGGGGATCATCCTGTCGACCGACGCCGACAGCCGGGTCCCGCCCGACTGGGTGGCGCGCAACCGCGCGGCGATCGAGGCCGGCGCCGACGCCGTCGCCGGCCGGGTCGAGCTCGACGCGGCGGAGGCGGCGCTGCTGCCGCCCTCGCTCCCTGCCCGCGGCCGGCTGGAGGATACCTACGACGCCCTGATCACCGAAGCCGAGGCGCGGATCGATCCCGATCCGAACGATCCCTGGCCCTGCCACCGGACCACGATCGGCGCGACCCTCGCGGTGACCCGCAGCGCCTACCTCGCCGTCGGCGGCATGCCCGAGATCCCGCTCGGGGAGGACGGCGCCTTCATCGCCCGGTTGCTGGAGCACGGGCTGCGGGTCCGTCACGCCACCGACGTCTGCGTGACGATCTCGGCCCGCCTGGCCGGGCGCGCGCCGGGCGGCGTCGCCGACACGATCCGCTCCCGCTGCGAGGAGCCCGACGCGCTCTGCGATGCCCGGATGGAGACCTTCCCGCGCGCCGTGCGGCGCTACCTCTGGCGGCGGCGATTCCGCCAGATGCACGGGCGCGGGGCGCTCGCGCGGAGCGACGGCTGGGCGCGGGCGATCGGCGTCGCCCCGCCGGAGGCGCGGCGCATCGCGTCCCTCCCTCTCGGTCAGGCCATCGCGGAGGCGGAGCGCGCCAGTCCGCGCCTCGCCTACCGCCCGATCGGCCCGCGCCAGCTGCCCGGGCAGATCCGGATCGCGCGGGTCGGCGTGGTCGCGATCCGCCTCGGCCTGGGGCTCATCGGCGTGGCGCAGCGAATCGCGGGCGCGGTCGCGCCCGGGCGGACGGTCTCCGACCCGCGCGGCAGCCGCATCTAAACTCGTCAGGGACGGCGTTCCAGCACGTCCCGAGGCGCCACGCCGAACCGCCGGCGGAAAGCGCGGCTGAAGGTGGCCGCGTCGGTGAAGCCGCAACTCGTCATCACCGACCCGATCCGGGTGCCGCCGCGGAGCCGCCTGTACGCCCGGTCGAGCCGGGCGTCGCGGATCTTCGCCGCCACGCCCTCATCGCCGGTGAAGGCCGCGTAGAGGCGGCTTCGCGAGACCCGCAGCGCCGCCGGCAGCGATTCCGGCCCGAAGGCGGGATCGTGCAGACGGCGCTCGATATGGGCGAGGGCCAGGGCCCGTACGGCGTCCCCGGACAGGTCGTCGCCGGCCGTCTCGCCTTGGCGGTCGGCCAGGGCGCGCAGCAGGTGCAGGACGCCCTCGAGGGCGATGCCGGCTTCCGCCTCAGACATGCCGCCGACCGTCTCGGAGAACGAGCGCAGATAAGTCGCGAACAGGCCGCTGAGCGGCGTCGCGCGGAGACCGCGCCCGGCGAAGGCTTGCACGCTGCCGACCTGACTCACGAAGGCGGCGCGCGGCACCTGGAGGCGGATCTCCTCGTAGGAATCGCGGCTGCCGATCGCGAAGGGCTGGTCCATGGCATGGACGGCGATGTCGCCCGCTCCCAGCACGGCGCCGCTGTTGCCCTGCTCGATGTAGCCGCTGCCCTGGACGAGGAGCACGATCGCGATGTCGTCGCGCCCGTCCCGGCGCACGTGCTGCGCCGTGCGCTCGACCCCGATCGGTTTGCTCAAGGTGTGCAGGATCGCGCCGTGACGGGTGATCGCGAGCCGGCGACCTGCCGCGAACGGGATGTCGGGTGCCAGCGGCGTCGCGTCGACGCGCGCCAGCGCTGTGCTGCGCCAGTAATCGAAGGCGCGCTTCTGATCGACCGAGTCGGTCGTCTCGACGACGATGGGAACGGTTTCGCGAACACTCAAGGCACGGCGATCCCATGCGCCGACGTCGGCTGACGCTCACGCCCGCAACGGGAACGCCGTCGGAAGGTTGCCGATCCGCTCGCGGGGCGCAACCTGAGCTAATTACCGGCGCGGACCCGCCTCACCGATCCGCCGCCGCCACCCGGGGGTCGGAGCGGGTCGCGGACGCGTCGGCGAAACGCAGCACCACCGCGCGCCCAGCGGCCGGCGGCGACGGCAGGCTCGCGCGGAATCGCGCGGTCTCGGTCGCGGCGAGGACCGTCCGGGGCGGCGCGACCGTGAAGGTCTTGATCGTCCGACCGCCGGCATCGCGGATTTCGACGCTCAGCGGCGCGACGGGCGCGTCCGAGCGCGCGACGCCGACGAGGTCGCCCTCGACGACGAGTTCCGCGGGACTGTCGTCCTCGGCCGGGTTGTTGAAGGCGACGACGTCGCGGATCTCGATCCCCCGCACGTTCACCGGCAGGCCGACGCGCGCGAACAGGGAGGCGGTCTGCGGGACGGCCCGGACCACGCTGGTCCGGGCGAGGCAGACGAGCGGGATCGCCGCCAGGAGCGTCAGGCCGAGAGCCAGCGACGGTGTCAGACCCGGGATCGCGCGGCGCGCCTTCCCGGCGGCCTTTCCGGGGGCGGTCTTGCGCTTGGCGGACCACCGGGATTCGGGCGCCGGAACGTCGGTGGCATTCCGCACCGAGGCGGTCGCCTCCTCCCAGGCCGCGTCCGCGAGGGGATCGGTCTCGGCCTGCGCGGCGAGCTCCGCCTCGTGGCCGGCGAGGACGTCGGCGGGCGAGATGAACCACGTCTCGCGGCAGGCGGCACAGCGGACCGAACGGCCCTCCATGCCGACCTTGCTGGCGTCGATGCGATATTCGCTCGCGCAGCTCGGGCAGGCGATCAGCATCCGCGCCATACTCGCATCGATCGGCCGCGACCGGGCCGGACTGTGAATTGCTTGAAGAAGTGTGCCCGAACAGGGTTAAGGGGCCGTGAAATCCCCGAGGCCTTGAAAACGCCCGCCGCTCCGGCGATTCCCGAGGGACGGACAGACGACATACGGCACGGCTTTGAACCTACAGGCGAGCATGAAGAGCCTGCTGCCCGGCGCGGAGCGGCCGGTGGTGCAGTTCGAGAATGTCGGCATGCGCTACGGCCTCGGGCCGGAGGTGCTGTCCGACGTGAGCTTCCGCATCGCGCCGCGCTCCTTCCAGTTCCTGACCGGCCCGTCCGGCGCCGGAAAGACGACGCTGCTGCGCCTGATCCTGCTGTCGGTGCGGCCGACCCGCGGGCTCGTCTCGATCTTCGGCGAGGAGGTGAGCGACATCTCCGCGAAGGCGCTGACCGGGCTCCGGCGCCGGATGGGCGTGGTGTTCCAGGATTTCCGGCTCCTCGACCACCTGACCACCTACGAGAACGTCGCCCTGCCCCTGCGCGTCCAGGGCCGGGCCGAGGCCAGCTACCGGGCCGAGGTGGTGGAACTGCTGCGCTGGGTCGGCCTGGGCGAGCGCATGCACGCCCTCCCCCCGCTGCTCTCGGGCGGCGAGAAGCAGCGCGCGGCCATCGCCCGCGCGCTGATCGCGCGGCCCGACCTGCTGCTCGCGGACGAGCCGACGGGCAACGTCGATCCGGGCCTCGGGCGGCGGCTGCTGCGCCTGTTCCTGGAGCTGAACAAGCTCGGGACCTCGGTCATCATCGCCACCCACGATTTCGGCATCATGGACGCCGTCGATGCCCGCCGGATGGTCCTGGGCGAAGGCCGGCTGCGGGTCGAGGAATGAGCACTCAGGCGATGCCGCGGACGAAGCCCGGTGGATCGGCCGTGCCGCCCGACCCGACGATGCCGGCCAACCTGCGCCGCAACGCGCCTCTGGTGCCCACCGACACGGCGGCGGGGCGCTCCCTCGCGGCGGTCATCGCGATCCTCACCTTCCTCGCCGGCCTCTGCGCGGGCGCGGCCGAGATGGTCGCGACCAACGCCGCCCAGTGGCAGGGCGACGTGGCGCGGGAGGTCACGATCCAGGTCCGGCCCGGTCCCGGCCGCGACGTCGACGCCGACGTCGCCCGCGCCGACGGCATCGCCAAGGCCGAACCCGGGATCGCGGAGACGCAGGTGTTCAGCAAGGCCGAGGCGGAGCGCCTGCTCGAGCCCTGGCTCGGGACCGGGCTCGACCTGTCCGACCTGCCGGTGCCGCGGCTGATCGCCCTCAAATTCTCCAGCGGCCAGGCGGCCGACCTGAAGCGGCTGCGGTCACGCCTCGTCGAGGCGCTGCCGGGCGTCGCCAGCCTCGACGACCACGCCCTCTGGCTGCAGCGGCTCTCGACTGCCGCCAACGCCTTCGTGGGAATCGGGATCGGGCTCGTGCTGCTCGTCCTGATCGCCACCGGCCTCGCGGTGACCTTCGCGACACGCGGCGCCATGGCGAGCAACCGCGAGGTTGTGGAGGTGCTGCATTTCGTGGGCGCCGACGACGACTACATCGCCCGCGCGTTCCAGCGGCGGTTCTTCGGCCTGGGCCTGCGCGGCGGCGCGATCGGCGCCGGTCTGGCCCTCGTGGCCTTCGTGATCGCCGGTCTCCTGGCCCGGGCCGCGCGCTCCGGCCCGGCCGGTCAGGAGGTCGAGGCGCTGTTCGGCGCGTTCCATATCGGCCTGCGCGGCTACGCCAGTGTGATCCTGATCGGCGTGATCGCGTCCCTGGTCACGGGCGTCGTCTCGCGCGTGACCGTGCGGCGCTTCCTGGCCTGACCTCTGCTGCGTCACGAAGACGTGGAAATAGGGGGTCTTCCGAGCGCGTTTACTATCTGGAAACTTTATCGTTGCGGTGTGGAAACAGCCGACCGCGCCGGCCTCCGAGCCGCCGCAATCGGCGCCGATTCTCCGGAGGATGACCACGCGTATGCTGCGCGCATCGGATCCGCCCTCGACCGACGCCGTCGGCTGGGCCTGGCACGAGTGGGATCTCCCGCGCCGCGCCGCCGCGCGCCCGCGCGATCGGCGGCGGATCGCGCTCTGGACCTGCGGCCTCGGCGCCGGGCTCGGGATGCTGGCCCTGTTCGCGGGCTTCCTGGTATTCGTCGGCGCGCTCGCCCGCCAGGAGCGGACGCCGACCGACCGGGCGGACGGGATCGTCGCGCTGACCGGCGGCGCCCAGCGGATCGGCGACGCGATCGACCTGCTCGCGGGCGGCTACGGGCGGCGCCTGCTCATCACCGGGGTCAACGAGCGGACCAGCCGCGACGAGATCGCCCGGCTGAACCCGACCCAGCGCGCCCTGATCGCCTGCTGCGTGGACCTCGACTACCGGGCGCGCAACACGATCGGGAACGCCATCGAGACGCGCCGCTGGATGCGCGCGCACCGGTTCAGCACCGTCGCGGTCGTGACCTCGAATTACCACATGCCGCGGACGCTGGTCGAACTCGACCACGCCCTCCAGGACAGCGACCGCGTCCTGCCGCATCCGGTCGTGAGCGAAGCCTTCGATGCCGATCGCTGGTGGCAGAACCCGCCAGCCGCGCGCCTCCTGGCCTCCGAATACATGAAGTTCCTGGTCAGCTGGGTCCGCACGCGCTTCGAGGCCGATCCCGAACGATCCCGCGCGGCGATCCTGATCGGGCGCGGCAAGCCGGTGAAGATGGTGGCCGAGCCGCTCATGCTCCGCGGCGTGGATTGAGGGCGCGGCGCGCGCGCCACCCCCGCCCCTACAGCCCCTTGCAGCGGGCCTTGATCGCGGCCGAGAACTCGCGGTCCGACCCCTGGACTTGGGCGAGGCGCTCGCCGCGCTCCGAGCCGGACAGGCAGCGGCCGTAGACGCTCGCCACGCGGCGCATCGTCTCCACGTGCCGCCGCCAGACGCGGCAGTTCTTGGCGTCGTCCCCGTCGGCCTGCTCCAGCTGCTCGAGGGCCTGACGCTGCATCGACTGCGCCACCAGGACGTCGCGCGCGCAGGTGGTCTCGCCCTGGGCGGCGGCGCCGGAGATGCCGGCCGCGAGGGTCAGGACGGCGGCCGTTCGGAAGCTCTGGATCATCACGCGGCCTGCGGTGCCGTCGAGCGCGTCAGGAGCGCGTAGAGCGCGCCGGCGTCCCGGGCGGCGCGGATATGCGCGAGCATGCCCGGCTCGCGCAGGATGCGGGCAACCTGCGCCAGGGCCTTCAGGTGATCGGCGCCGGCGCCCTCGGGCGCGAGCAGCAGGAAGGCGATGTCCACGGGCTGGCCGTCGAGCGCCTCGAAGTCCACCGGCCGGTCGAAGCGCGCGAACAGCCCGAAGAGACGGTCGAGACCGGGCAGCTTGCCGTGCGGGATCGCCACGCCGTCGCCGATGCCGGTCGAACCGAGCCGCTCGCGCTGCAGCAGCGTGTCGAAGACGGGGCGCTCACCGAGGGCGGGCAGGCGCCGCGCCGCCTGCGCGGCGAGGTCCTGCAGCACCTGCTTCTTGGCGCGGGCGCGCAGGGCCGGCACGACCGAGTCGGGGTCGAGGAATTCCAGAACTGGCATCGAACGACCGTTGCCCCGTCGCCCGTTCGCGAGGAAGCGGGCCTCGTCGCGGGGGCATCGACGACCGTTCCGGCCGCGCCCCCACCAGATTCAATAAGCGGGGAAACCAGCCGGTTCCGGCTCCGTTCCTCCCGACCCGCGGCGTCACTCGGTGGCGTTCGGCGGGTCCACCCAGCCGATCGCTCCGTCGCTCCGCCGATATACGACGTTGACGCGGCCGGTGCCAGCGTGGACGAACACAACCACTGGGGATCCCGTCATGTCGAGGGCCGTCACCGCCTCGCCGATGGTGCGGCGCTGGAGGGTCTTGGTGCTCTCGGCGACGATCGGCGGGTGGGCGTCGCCCTCGGCGGCGTCGTCCTCCTCCACCTCCGGGGCGGCGAACACCGCGTAGGCGGCCTCGACCGCCGCGTCGTCGCCCGGGCCGGTCGCGTGCTGCTTCAGCTTGTGCTTGTAGCGCCGCAGACGGGTCTCCAGGCGCTCGGCGGTCTGCTCGAAGCTCGACCGCGCGTCGTGCGCGAAGCCGTTGGCCTCGATCGTCAGGCCGGAGACGAGGTGCAGGACGCAATCCGTTCGGAAGGCTGTGCCGTCGCGCCGGAGCGTGACGTGGCCGTTGCAGGAATCGTGCATGTGCGAGTCGAGATACTTCGCCTGGATCGCCGACATCCGTTCCTCGACGCGGCCGCGCAGACTCTCGCCGAGATCCACGCCGTGGCCAGTCACTCGCAACGATCCCATGCTGCCTCCCCCGTTCTGATGCAGTCGGCCGAATTAGAGAGCCGGCTCGGGTTAAGTCAACGGAGCCCCTTGCGGTTCAAGCGCTTGCTTAACGCTGGGTTCAGCCGGCCTGTCCGTATACACGGGGCCTCCGGCACCTTGCCTTGCGACGTGAGACGACCGCCTGCATGACGATCGACCCCGGATTCTCCGCCACCGCGACACGCCGCGCCGTCCTGGGAGGCGCGCTCGGCGCTGCCGCGGGCCTGCTCCCGGCGGCCGCGCGGGCGGCCGATCCGGAGAAGGCCCCGGTCCTGCCGGGCGCCGGCGAGGCGTTCGCGGCGGGCACGCTGACCGACCTCGCCCGCGCCCGGGCCGCCGCCCCCTACGTCGCCCCGAAGACCGGCGACGTGCCGGCGGTCCTCAAGAACCTCTCCCGCGAAGCCTACGAGGCCATCCGCCCCGCGGAGGGCCGCGCGGTCTGGGCCGACCGGAATGCCGGCTACGTCCTGGAGCCGCTGCTGCGCGGCTCGATCTTCGAGACGCCGGTGTCGCTGTTCGTCGTGGAGAACGGCGTCGTGCAGCCGGTCGGGTACGACAAGTCCGCCATCGCGGCGCCGGGCCTCGACCTGCCCGACCTGACCGCCGACACCGCCTTCTCGGGCTTCCGCCTGCGCGCCCGGTTCGACGGCGCCGACGGATTGTCGAACTTCGCCCTCTTCCAGGGCGCCTCGTTCTTCCGACTCGTCGCCGAGGGCCAGGATTTCGGCATCAACGCCCGGGCGCTCGCCCTGCGGCCGGCGGATTCCCGCGGCGAGGAATTCCCGCTGTTCCGGGCCCTGTTCGTCGAGGCGCCGCGCGCGGGCCAGCCGGTGGTGGTCCACGCCCTCGCGGAATCGGAATCGGCGACCGCGGCGTTCACGATCACGCTGACGCCGGGCCGCGACGTCTCCACGGCGCAGATCGACGGGACGGTCTTCGCCCGCGCCGAGCTCGACCATATCGGGCTCGGCGGCATGCAGGGCAGCTACCTGTTCGGACCCCTCGACCGGAACCGCGTGGACGACCTGCGCGCCGCGGCCTTCTCGGTGGAGGGCCTGGCGATCCACAACGGCTACGGCGAGCCGATCTGGCGCCCGGTTCACAATCCCGAGGCGCTGCAGGTCTCGGCCTTCGTGGATCGCGGGCCCAAGGGCTTCGGCCTCATGCAGCGCGCCCGCGCCTACGACGATTTCGAGGACGACCGGCGACACTGGGAGCAGCGACCGTCCCTCTGGCTGGAGCCCCTCGACGACTGGAACGAGGGCGCGGTCACGCTGCTGGAGATCCCGAGCGATTCCGAGCTGAACGAGAACGTCTTCGCCTACTGGCGGCCCAAGGCGAAGCTCGCGAAGGGCGCGGAGATGCGCTTCCAGTGCCGGCAGCACTGGTCCAAGGGCTGGCCGGACCCGCTGCCGCCGGAGATCGCCCGGGTGCGCGACAGCCGCTGCGGCCACGGCAGCACGGGCAACCGCCGGCTCTTCGCGGTCGATTTCGAGGGCGACGCGCTGTTCCAGCCCGGCGACATCGACGTCGACCTCGGCGCCTCGGCCGGGACGATCACGCGTCAGGAACGGTTTCGGTACCCCGATCGTAGGACGCTGCGGATCCTGTTCGAGCTCGATCCGGGGAGCGAGCGGGCGAGCGAGCTGCGTCTCGCGCTCCGGCGCGGCCAGGCCCGGGCCAGCGAGACCTGGCTGTTTCGCTGGACACCCTGAACCCCGACCCGACTGCTGAGGAACGGCCTCCCCCGTGCGACCGGACGAGACCATGATGTTGCCGCCAGCGACGGATTCCGGTGCCGGGCGCGAGACCGCGACCGACGGCGGCCGTTATCTGCCGCCCGAGGCCCCCCTGTCGATGCCAGTCCAGGATCTGGCGCGCTGGGATCCGGGGCTCGGGCACCGGCCGGAGCGCCGGGTCCGGACGCCCTGGCCTGAGCGGATCCTGGTGTTCGGCGGCGCCCTGGCGCTCACGGCCTTCGGCGGCTGGCAGATGGTCGAGACCGTGTCGGTCTCCGGCAGCCCGACCGCCCTCCAGCTCGTGTTGGTCGTCCTGTTCTGCCTGACCTTCTCGTGGATCGCCCTGGCCTTCACCAGCGCGGTGCTCGGCTTCGCGACGCTGCTGCGCCGGCCCCGGCCGGCGCCGAACCCGGCCGCGCTGCGCACGCGGACCGCGGTCCTGATGCCCGTCTACAACGAGGCGACGGCCCGCACCTTCGCGGGCATCGAGGCCATGCGCGAGGCGGTCGAGGCGACCGGGCTGGGCGATCATTTCGACTGGTTCGTCCTGTCGGACTCCACCCAGCCCGATGCTTGGATCGCCGAGGAGCGGGCCTATCTCGACCTGCGCGACCGGCTCGGCCCCGAGGCCCGGCTCTACTACCGGCACCGGCCGAAGAACCATCACCGCAAGGCCGGGAACATCGGCGACTTCGTCACCCGCTGGGGCGGGCGCTACGACCACATGCTCGTGCTGGACGCCGACAGCCTGATGAGCGGATCGGCAGTCGTGGCGCTCGCGGCCGCCATGGAGGCGGACCCGGACGCCGGGATCATCCAGACGCTGCCGCTGATCATCAACCGCAACACCCTGTTCGCCCGGCTCCAGCAATTCGCGGCCCGGATCTACGGCCCGGTGATCGCCGCCGGCCTCGCCGCGTGGTCGGGCCGGGACGGCAACTACTGGGGTCACAACGCGATCATCCGGACCCGCGCCTTCGCGGATTCCTGCGGCCTGCCGGATCTGCCCGGGAAGCCGCCTTTCGGCGGACACATCCTGTCCCACGATTTCGTCGAGGCGGCCCTGATCCGCCGGGCGGGCTGGGCGGTGTACATGCTCCATCGCCTGCCAGGCTCGTACGAGGAGAGCCCGCCCTCGCTGATCGACGTGGCGGTGCGCGACCGGCGCTGGGCCCAGGGCAATCTCCAGCACGCGCGGGTGATCGGAGCCGCCGGCCTGCATCCCGCGACGCGGCAGCACTTCGCCACCGGCATCGCCGGCTACCTCGCCTCACCGCTGTGGCTGCTGCAGCTGGTGGTCGGCATCCTGCTGGTGCTGCAGACGGCCACGGAGCGGCCGGACTATTTCGGCGGTGCCGGCTTCTCGCCGGTCTTCCCGCGCTTCGATCCGGTCCGCGCGCTCCAGCTATTCGGCCTCACCATGGCGGTGCTGCTGGCGCCCAAGTTCCTCGGCCTGATCCTGGCGCTGCTGGACGGCCCGGTGCGGCGCGCCTGCGGGGGCGCCGGACGGCTCGTCCTGTCGAGCCTCGTCGAGATCCTGCTGTCCGCCCTGGTGGCCCCGGTGGCGATGGTGATCCAGTCGGGCTCCGTGATGGGCATCCTGCTCGGACGGGACACGGGATGGAACCCGCAGCGGCGGGACGACGGCTCGATCCCGCTGCGCGACATCGTCGTGCGTCACCGCTGGCACACGCTGCTGGGGCTGGTGGCGGGCGTCGCGGCCTTCGCGATCGCCACCTCGCTGTTCCTCTGGATGAGCCCGACGATCCTGGGTCTCGTTCTGGCGATCCCGATCTCGTGGGCGAGCGGCCAGCTCGGACTCGGCCTGGCGCTCAAGCGGCGCCTGCTCCTCGCCACGCCGGAAGAGGCCGCACCGCCGGAGATCGCGGTCCGCGCCGCGTCCCTCGCGGCTCGCAACGCGGAGCGCGGGTTCGACGAGGCGGATGCCCTCGCGGCCCTCCACGCCGATCCCGACCTCGCGCGTGACCACACTCGGATGCTGCCCCTCGGACAGCGGCGGCCCCGGGGCGCGATCGATCCGGACCAGACCCTGGCCACCGCCAAGATCTGCGAGGCCGAGACCGTGGCGGAGGCGCAGGCGTGGCTCTCGCCGAAGGAGCGGATGGCGCTCCTGCACGACCGGGCCCTGGTCGACCGTCTGGTCCGCCTCGACGGACGCGAACGGTGATCGCGGTCCGTCCGCCCGCGGAGTGACGGGTCGCGGCGCGCGCCAGGGATCGCTCAGCGCCGCTCGCGGAGACGTGTCGGTGTGCCCCGATCGTGAGGTCCACCGGGGCCGCGAGCCGGACCGAGCCGTGAGAAGTGATTAACCATTCGGGACCTAGATTCGCGCATCGTCACTCGGATCCGGTCATGACCCTCCTGTTCGTGTTCCTGCTCCTGCCGCTCGCGGTGGCCATCGTCCTGGCCCGCGGCGAGCCGATCCGCACCATCAGCTGCCTCGGCGCGATGGGCGTTGGCTGCGTCATCGCCGCCTCGAGCCTCGTGAGCCTCGTCCGCCACCGGATCCGGACGACCTGACACCGGAACGGGTCGCCTTCAGAGGAACCCGACCTGGCGCGGGCCGCCGCCCAGGCTGCGCCCCGCACGGGAGACGAGCTGGGAGAAGGCCAGGGCCGCCGCCGTGGCCTGGGCGCGGGACGGGAAGCTGCATCGCGATTCGAGAACGGGCTCGTCAGTCTCGTTGACGAGGACCCAGGACCACAGCGACCGGCTACGCTCTCGGATCTCGAATTGCACGGGCGCCTCCCTGTCCGGGACATGCGAAGCGAAAGACTTGCATCCGCGGGTGACACCCGGATGACGTTGTTTCGACACCGTCAAGTCGCGCCGGCCGCTGCGAGTTTCCGCTGCAGACCATTGTCTTCGTGAACGGAGCGCGGGGAGATCTATGGTTCAGCATTGTGCCAGCTATCCATCGAGATCTGACCTGAACAGTCGGGTGCGAAACCCGTGCCAGGATGAGCGGGCAGCCGGCCAGCTATCCCCAGGAACTGCGCTCGCCCCGTGACAGCCGCCTCGGCATCCGCGCGGCCGACTCCGCGTTGGGCCCGCGACGCGCGGACTTGACTGGATTGTCTGGATCTCGATGCTCTGGCGCGTTGCGGGCGGGGTCGAGGGCATTCTGGCGGCAGCACCCGGTGGCGCTGCGAGGCGGATCGACGTGATGGCAGACCACAGCAGAGTCCCGAACGAACGGTCGCGCCGCCTTCTCGACGATCTGGCCGAGACTCTCGGATGTTCGGTCGACGTCTTCTTCGACCCGGACCCGCAGGACGACCGTTCGATGACCGAAGAATTGCTGACCCTGTGGTTCTCGATCAAGGATCCGGGTGCCCGGCACCGCATCCTGGATTGTGCCCGGGCCGTGAAGGCGGAGGCCGGGGCGGACGCGCAGCCGCGCCCCTGACCGGTGCCTTGTTTCCGACGGCTTGGCGCTCCACCCAGGCAGCCCGTCCGTCGCCGCGACCCCAGTCGGAGAATCCATGAAATCCGTGAATGCTCTGATCGCCGAAGAACTCGGTGTCGGGGAGGCGCAAGTCGCGGCCACCGTCGCGCTGCTCGACGGCGGCGCGACCGTGCCGTTCATCGCGCGCTACCGGAAGGAGAATACGGGCGGCCTCGACGACACGCAGCTGCGCAGGCTGGAGGAGCGCCTGTCCTACCTGCGCGATCTCAACGAGCGGCGCGCCGCGATCATCGCGAGCATCACGGCCCAGGGCAAGATGTCCCCGCCCCTGGCGGCGGCCCTCGAAGCCGCCGACACGAAGGCGCGGCTGGAGGACCTGTACCTGCCCTTCCGGCCCAAGCGGCGCTCGAAGGCGCAATCCGCCCGCGAAGCCGGCCTCGAACCGCTGGCCCAGGACCTGCTGAGCCGTCCCGACCGCGCGCCCGAGTCGGTCGCGACCGCTTACGTGTCGGACGCGCGGGGCGTGGCGGACGTCGAAGCCGCGCTGGAGGGCGCCCGCGCCATCCTGATCGAGCGCTTCGGCGAGGATGCCGACCTCGTGGGGCGCCTGCGGGCGGATTACTGGCGGACCGGCCAGCTCGTCTCGCAGGTGCGCAAGGGCAAGGCGAGCGAGGGCGCGAAGTTCCTGGACTACTTCGACTGGAGCGAGCGGCTAGAGCGCATGCCCTCGCACCGGATCCTGGCGATCTTCCGCGGTGAGCGGGAAGAGGTGCTCGACGTCGGCTTCGCCGCGGAGGGGGAGGAATCGGCGCCGGGCCTGCCCGGACCCTTCGAGACGGCGATCTGCCGCCGCTTCGAGATCGCGGCGCGGGGGCGTCCCGGCGATGCCTGGCTCCTCGACGCGGTGCGCACGGCCTGGCGGACGAAGATCCGAACCGGGATCAAGCAGGACCTGCGCGGCCGGCTGTTCGAGCGGGCCGAGGACGAGGCCGTGTCGGTCTTCGCCGGGAACCTCAAGGACCTGCTCCTCGCCGCCCCGGCCGGCGGGCGGGCGACGATGGGGCTCGATCCGGGCTACCGGAACGGCGTGAAGGTCGCGGTGGCGGATCGGACCGGGCGGGTCGTCGCGGTGGAGACGACCTACCCGCACGAGCCGCAGCGGCGCTGGCGGGAGGCCGTCGCGACGCTCGGCCGGCTGTGCCGGCTGCACGGCGTGGAGCTTCTCGCCGTCGGCAACGGCACCGCGTCCCGCGAGACCGAGCGCCTCGCCGCGGAGATCATCGCGGCGAACCCGGACCTGCCGCTGGCGAAGGTCGTGGTCTCCGAAGCCGGCGCCTCGGTCTACTCGGCCTCCGAGATCGCCGCCAAGGAATTGCCCGACCTCGACGTGTCCCATCGCGGCGCCGCGTCGATCGCCCGGCGCCTCCAGGATCCCCTGGCGGAACTGGTCAAGATCGACCCCAAGTCGATCGGCGTCGGGCAGTACCAGCACGACGTGAGCGATGCGAAGCTGTCGCGGTCGCTCTCGGCGGTGGTGGAGGACGCGGTCAACGCGGTCGGGGTGGACGTCAACACCGCCTCCCCGGCCCTGCTGGCGCAGGTCTCAGGCCTCGGCGGCGCGATGGCGGCGCGGATCGTCGCCCACCGCGACGCCCAGGGCCCGTTCCGCACGCGGGCGGCGCTCAAGAAGGTTCCGGGGCTCGGCCCGAAGACCTTCGAGCTGGCCGCCGGCTTCCTCCGCATCCAGGGCGGTGACGACCCGCTCGACGGGTCTGGCGTCCACCCGGAAGCCTATCCGGTGGTCCGCCGCATCCTCCAGGCGACGAAGAGCGACATCCACGTCCTGCTCGGCAACGCCGCCCTCCTCGGCCGCCTCGCGCCGGAGCCCTTCGTCGACGCGCGCTTCGGCCTGCCGACCGTGCGCGACATCATCGCCGAGCTCGAGAAGCCGGGGCGGGACCCGCGGCCGGAATTCCGGACGGCGCGCTTCCAGGAGGGCGTCGAGACGATCGGGGACCTGAAGCCCGGGATGCAGCTCGAGGGCGTCGTCACCAACGTCGCGGCCTTCGGGGCCTTCGTGGATATCGGCGTCCACCAGGACGGGCTCGTCCACATCTCGGCGATGGCCCGGCGGCGGATCGCGTCGCCCACCGAGGTCGTCCGGATCGGCGAGGTCGTCCGGGTGTTGGTCCTCAGCGTCGACGTCCCGCGCAAGCGCATCGCGCTGTCGCTGCGGCTCGACGATCCCGTCGAGCCGGGCCAGCAGGCCCGGAGGACGGCCGAGCCGAGGCAGGACGCCCCGCGGAGCCGACCGAGCCCGGGTCCCGCGCCCGGCGGGGCGCTGGCCGACGCTCTCCGGCGCGCGGGCGCCGCGCCGCGGCGCGAGTGAGGCACGCGAGAGGCGCGCGCACGGCCTCCGCGTCGCAACCGGGACTGCCGCCGGCGAACCGCGAACATGGTTAGCGCTTCGTAAACCTCCGTGCGTTCAGAGTGCGTTCGTCGTGCCGCGGAGCGCGATTCAAAACACCTGATCGCGGTTCCGGGATCGCTGCGGCGACCCCACGGCTCGGAGGCTCTGATGCAAGCGCACGTTGCGGGGATCGACAACCCGAACCCGATGATCGGCCCGGCCCGCCTGATCCGGGCGGCTTTCGAGGGCGCCGACATGGCTGCCCTGGCCGCCGAGATCCTCGCCGAGGGCGGCGACTCCGCCCTCGACGCCGGGACGGCGCTGGACATGGCGACGATCCTGCTGCTGAAGCACCGCTTCACCGAGGGGCTCGCGCTCCAGAGAGAGGTTCTGGACGGACAGCGGGTGTTCTCGCTGCGCTCGAACCCGGATCAGGCTCGGATCCGCGTCCTCGTCCTCGTCACGGCCGGCGACCTCATGGCCAACACGCCGATAGACTTCTTGCTGAACGACGGCGATTTCGGCCTCACCTACCTCTATCTCCGCCCCGGCGAGCCGGTGCCGCACGACCTGCCGGCGCACGACGTCATCGTCACGGGCATCGCCTACGCGCGCACCGCCGAGCCGCTCCTGGAAGCCCTCGCGGCGGCGGCGGACCAGTGGACGCGGCCGATCGTCAATCACCCGCGCCACGTCCTCAAAACGTCCCGCCACGGGATCGCGGACGCGCTCCGCGGGGCGGAGGGGATCCTGGCGCCGGAGGTCGTCCGCGTGAGCCGCTCCATCCTGAGCGTGGCGGCGTCCCGCAGAGCCGAGGGCCCGACCTACCCGCTCCTCGTGCGGCCCCTGGACACGCACGCCGGCAACGACCTCCAGAAGATCGACCGGGCGGAGGATCTGCATCTCTACCTCGCGCAGACGGATGCCGAGGCGTTCTACGTCACGCAGTTCTGCGATTATCGCGGTCCCGATGGCCTCTATCGGAAGTTGCGCATCGTGCTGATCGACGGTGTGCCCTACCTCTGCCACATGGCCATCCGCGATCACTGGATGATCCACTACCTCAACGCCGGCATGCTGGAAGATCCGGTGAAGCGGCAGGTCGAGGCCGCCGCCATGGCCACGTTCGACACCGACTTCGCCGAGCGCCACCGCGCCGCGTTCGCCGAGATCCACCGCAGGATCGGCCTCGATTACCTGATCATCGACTGCGCCGAGAGCGCGGACGGCCGGCTGCTGATCTTCGAGGCCGACACCGGGATGGTCGTCCACGACATGGATTCGGCGGAGCTGTTTCCCTACAAGGCGCCGCAGATGCGCCGGGTCTTCGCCGCGTTCCAGGACGCGCTGCGGGGGCGGGCTCGGGGGCGGGCCGCCTAAGTCGCCCGCCTCGGGACGGGGGCTGCGGGCGTCGGGTGCTCCACCCGGCGCCCTCACCAGGGGATGCGGCCGAAACGGTCGACCAGCCGCTGGTATTCGGCGTTGCTCTCGGCCTTGGAGGTGCCGCCCGAGCCGACATCCGAGGTCCCGGAACCCGGATGCACCAGGCGGCACACCAGCGGCAGGACGAAGCCGTGCCGCACGAGCTTCACGTTGGGACCGCCGTTGCGCAGGACGTTGGCGAGCCACGGACGGACCTGGATCGCGTCCTGCAGCGTGACGGGCGCCGTCGCCTCGACGAGGTGGGCGCGGCGCAGGCCGGTCTCGGCGAGGCGGCCGAGCCACTCGTTGTCGTAGTGCCACTTCGCGGCCGGGCTGATCGCGCCGACCTGCGCGAAGGTGGTCCGCCGCATCAGCCAGCCCGACGGCGTCGCGAAGTCGTTGATCCGCACCACCTCGCCGGCCTCGTCGGTCTCGAGCTGCGTCGAGGAGACGAAATCGAAGCTCTCGAGGGCCCTCAGCGCGAAGCCCAGATAGGCGGGCAGCCAGTGATCGTCGTCCTCGAGGAAGCCGACGAGGTCCCAGCTGTCGTCGACGGCGGCGATGGCGGCGTTCAGCGCGGGGATCTGGCCCCTCTGCGCGCCGCGCGCGAAGGTGACCTGCGGGTGCGCGGCGAGCCGCGCCGGGAGCTCGATCCCGGGATCGATCCCGACGAAGAAGTGGATCGTCGCCGGCCGGTCGAGCTCCTGGGCGTTGGCGCTCGCGATCGCGTGTTCCAGGAAGTACTGGCCGGCCTTTCCGGCCAGGGTCGAGGGTTTGAGCCTCGACGGCGTGATGATCGCGATCCTCATTCCCACGCCTCACCGTGTCGGGCGCCGCGCGCCGCGGCGCGGAACGCTGTCAGAGCTTGAAGGATTGCTCGCCGATATGGCCGAGTTCCTTGCTGAGATACGGATCGCACCAGATCCGGAAGCCGGCGGCGCGTGCCCGATCGCTGAAGTCGAAGTCCTCGCCGATGTTCACGCCGGCTTCCTCGTCGACGCGGAAGCGGAAGTAGGGCTTCTTCAGCTTCTCGAAGACCGTGGACTTGATCAGCAGGAAGCCGGTCGGGATCCGGGACATCTCCAGCAGACCCTTCGGCGCGTCGGCCGGCTGCTCCGGCAGGATGTCGCCCAGGAAGTGGAACGGGGCGGTGCGGCGGGAATAGGTCGCACCGATGATGTCGACCTGCCGGACGAGGAGCTTGAGGAGCGCGTCCTTCGGGAAGGTCATGTCGCTGTCGATGAACAGGACGTACTCCGCCCCGTACTTCTGCGCGTATTCGAGGCCGAGGTTGCGGGCATCGGCGACGATCGACGACTTCCCGACGACGATCGACATCGGCATCTCGCCGAGCGAGTGCATCATCGATCCGAGGCTCACGGCGAAGTCCGCGTGGACCATGGTCCCGCAGGGGATCGCGATCGCCACATGGGGCAAACTCGGCGACGCGGAAGGGGTCGCGGCGCCAACATCACCGGACGCTTGAGCGATCACATCTGAGCTCCCTGCAAAGTGCGCCCCGTCCCCGCCGCGCCGACCGAACCGGATCGTTGCTGATCGGCCAGGCGCGACAGACTTGGTTTGCGGCACAGCTTATGGCTGCGGATGGTTAATGGATCTTGAACACACCCCGCGATCCATAAATACTGAACGCCTCAAGGATCGATTCATTAACGATCACTTCGGACACACTGGGAGTCGGCAATTGATTTAACCCCCGCGAAACGTTTGGAGGACGATTACTGGCGTACCCGAGAAACGGGTGCATCAAATCAGAAAGATAAGACCCATGTCCTCGATCACCCTGTCGGCCGCCACGCGTCAGAACCTGCTCTCGCTGCAGGACACCGCCCAGCTGATGGCGACCACCCAGAACCGGCTCGCGACCGGCAAGACCGTCAACTCCGCCCTCGACAACCCGACCAACTTCTTCACCTCCCAGGCCCTCGACGGACGCTCCTCGAGCCTGAACTCGCTCCTCGACGGC
Source organism: Methylobacterium sp. A52T (assembly GCF_053346095.1). NCBI lineage: Bacteria > Pseudomonadati > Pseudomonadota > Alphaproteobacteria > Hyphomicrobiales > Methylobacteriaceae > Methylobacterium > Methylobacterium sp. A52T. Next base: position 47,795 of record NZ_JBKFBI010000028.1, read on the forward strand.
GTCTCCAACGGCATCCAGTCGATCCAGGCCGCCAACCAGGGCATCACCTCGATCCAGAAGCTCGTGGACCAGGCCAAGTCGATCGCCAACCAGGCGCTCTCGACCCAGCTCTCCACCACCGGCACCGCCGCCAACGCCTACAGCGCCAGCACCGCCTCCCAGACCGTGCTGCTGACCATCAACGGCAGCTCGGTCTCGGCCACGGTCGCCGCCTCCTCGAGCATCAGCGCCACCGTCGCGGCCCTGAACTCTGCGGTCAGCTCGGCCTCGACCTCGTCGAGCGGCTCGTTCGGCGCCGGCGCGATCTTCTCGGTCGACAGCACCGGCACCAAGATCGTCCTGAACGCCCAGGCGGACGTGGAATTCCAGAACTCCGGCAGCCAGACGGCACTCGGCTTCACCGCCTCGGCCACCACCGCCTCGACCTACGGCACCGCCGCCAGCACCGTCGTGTCCAGCGACCTGTCGATCTCGGGCGTGACGCAGCGCGCCTCGCTGGCCAACCAGTACAACAACCTGCTCAACCAGATCACGCAGCTCGCCGGCGACGCCAGCTACAACGGCGTCAACCTCATTGCCGGCAAGGGCAATGACTTGAACATCAAGTTCAACGACACCGGCAGCTCGACCCTCAACGTCGCCTCGGTCGACGCCACGGCGAGCGGTCTCGGCCTGTCGTCGATCACCAGCTCGAACAACTCGTCGAGCCAGAACGGCCTCGGCAACTTCCTGCTGAACGCGGACGTCAACAAGACCCTGGCGACCCTGACCAGCGCCGGCAACTCGCTGACCTCCGCGGCGAGCTCCCTGGGCTCGAACCTGTCGGTGGTTCAGAACCGCCAGGACTTCTCCAAGCAGCTGATCAACGTGCTGCAGACGGGCTCGGCCAACCTGACGAACGCCGACCTGAACCAGGAGGCGGCCAACTCGCAGG